>CP141202.1:2100000-2379874 GCA_035609245.1 Bacteroidales bacterium MB20-C3-3
CCAGCGGATAACCTGCCTTAAATAATTGCGGACTTTTACTGTGCGAAATTGACTCGCCCAATAGACCAAATTTCATCTCTCTCCTCCCTCTGTTTTTTATTTAAAATTTCTTTGTCTAAGTGCTTCATAACATAGGATTGCGGTAGAGACAGATACATTCAGAGAGTCAAGCTCTCCTCTCATTGGAATTTTAATCCTCTGATCTGCCCTCTCTCTCCAGAACTCCTTAAGCCCTTCTGCCTCTGTGCCCATTACAATTGCCAAAGGGGTAGTCATATCTGTGAGGTGATACCACTCAGAGGCCTGTAACTCGGCTGTGAAAATACGAATTTTATTCAATGTCAGCCACTCATACGCCTCTTTTGATGAGCAGGCTACCACCTGGTTGGTGAAAACTCCGCCTAAGCTTGATCTTATAGTGTTGGGGTTGAAAATGTCAGTCAATGGATCACAAACTATTACGGCATCTGCTTTTGCTGCATCTGCTGTTCTTAGTACTGCTCCCAGGTTACCCGGTTTCTCTACAGATTCAAGAACTATAATGAGAGGGTTCTCAGAGAGCTGTATCCTATCCAGTTTTAAATCATGTTGTCTTACAGTTGCAATGACTCCCTCAGTTCCTCCTCTGTATGCTACCTTTTCATAGAGTTGTGAAGTTATCTCAATGACTCTTACAGCCTGAAGGGATTTTACAAATTCTTCACTAACCATATCCCTTACCCATAAAAGGGTCTCAATTTGATATCCGGCTTTACAGGCCGCTAGAGACTCCCTTCTGCCCTCAACAATAAATAGTCCGTATTTTCTCCTCTCAGAAGATTTAGTTCCAAGAGATACAAACTCTTTAATTCTCTGGTTTTGCAGAGATGTTATAGGTTGGTCATTCATCCTTTGTTTGTTGCTTTTCCGGCCTCATTTGAGGGAAGAACAGCACATCCTGAATGGATGTTGAGTTGGTCATAAACATAGTTAACCGGTCTATACCAATACCCATTCCTGATGTTGGAGGCATTCCGTACTCGAGTGCTCTCACAAAATCCATATCTATGAACATGGCTTCGTCGTCTCCCTTGTCTTTAAGCTTTACCTGATCCTTAAACCTTTCAAGCTGATCAATAGGGTCATTTAGTTCGCTGTATGCGTTTGCGAGCTCCTTCCCGTTTACAAAGAGTTCAAATCGCTCAGTAAGCGCAGGATTTGACCTGTGTCTCTTTGTCAGGGGAGATGTCTCAACAGGATAGTCAGTTATAAAAGTTGGCTGAATGAGATGCTCTTCGCAATACTCCCCAAATATTGCATCAATAAGTTTTCCAACTCCCATGCTTTTGGAAACAGGAACATTAAGTTTTTCACAAACAGTGCGCAGTTCGTTTTCATCCATTCCGGACACATCAACTCCTGCATACTCCTTTATGGCGTCTAACATAGGAAGCCTGCGAAAAGGAGCTTTGAATTCTATCTCTTTTCCCCAAAGGGTGACATTAGTTTTATTATGCAGAGTAAGGGCAACTCTCTCTATCATCTTCTCCACGAATTCCATCATCCAGAAGTAGTCTTTGTAGGCTACATATATCTCAAGAACAGTGAACTCCGGATTATGGGTACGGTCCATACCCTCATTTCTGAAATCTTTTGCAAATTCATAAACGCCGGTATAACCTCCAACGATAAGTTTCTTAAGATATAGTTCGTTTGCAATTCTCAGATATAGAGGAATGTCAAGAGCATTGTGGTGTGTGATAAAGGGTCTGGCTGCAGCACCTCCCGGTATAGGCTGAAGAATTGGTGTCTCAACCTCCATATAACCATGCTCATTGAAGAAGCTTCTCATTGTATTCATAATCTGAGTACGCTTCATAAAAGTCTCCCTTACCTGAGGGTTTACTATGAGGTCTACATATCTCATTCTGTATCTGAGCTCCGGGTCAGAGAATTCATCGTATTTCTGACCATCTTTCTCCTTAACAATAGGGAGCACTCTTAAGGATTTACTCAGTACCGCAAGCTCTTTTGCGTGGATTGAGAGTTCTCCGGCTTGTGTAATAAATGCATATCCCTTTATACCTACAATATCACCAATGTCCAGCAGTTTTTTGAAGACTGTATTGTACATTGTCTTATCTTCATCCGGGCATATCTCATCTCTCTTTAAATAGACCTGAATCCTTCCCTTCTCATCCTGAATCTCCATAAAAGCGGCAGCTCCCATTATTCTTCTGGTCATTATTCTGCCTGCTATTGATATATCCTTTAGGTTTCCCTCTTCAGGGTTATACTGCTCCTTTATCTGGCTTGTTGTAATATTTACTTCGTAAGCGGCAGCGGGGTAGGGGTCGATGCCCAATTCCCTCATCGCCTTCAGCGAATCCCTTCTGATTATTTCCTGTTCGCTGAGTTCTGTGTAATCCATACAATTGAAGATTTTGGTAAAGTGCAAAAGTAGCTTTTTTTATCTAGTTTTTGAAATATAATAGCTATCTTTGTCAAGATATGGCACTGGATAAGCAATGGATAGTAAAGGAGCCGGGGAATCCGGCACTGGTTCGAAAACTCGCGGAAGATCTGGGAGTAGATGAAGCGCTGGCTAATTTGCTGGTTCAGAGAAATATAAAGACTTTTGCAGAGGCGAAGTCTTTTTTTCGCCCCAGTCTTGAGGAGCTTCACGATCCCTTCTTGATGAAGGACATGGATCTGGCAGTTGAAAGACTGGATATAGCTCTTAATAAAAACGAAAAAATTCTGATTTACGGGGACTACGATGTAGATGGAACAACAGCTGTTGCTCTGGTTTTTTCATTTCTCAGAAATCTTCACAAAAATCTCGGGTATTATATACCAGACAGATACAATGAGGGCTATGGTGTCTCTTACAAAGGGATTGACTGGGCTCATGAAAATGGTTATACCCTTATAATTGCACTGGATTGTGGAATCAAAGCTATTGAGAAGGTAGCGTACGCTCAGACATTGGGGATTGATTTTATAGTGTGTGACCATCACCTTCCGGACGAAAGGCTCCCGAATGCATCGGCAGTTCTGGATCCTAAAAGGTCTGATTGCTCATATCCTTTTGATGATCTATCGGGGTGCGGAGTGGGATTCAAGTTTATGCAGGCATTTGCAAAGGTAAGGAATATCGATTTTTCTGAATTGATTCCCCTGATGGACCTGCTTGTTGTGAGTATTGCCTCAGACCTTGTTCTTATGACAGGTGAGAACAGGATACTTGCTCATTTTGGTCTTAAACAGCTTAACGAAAGTCCAAGAAAAGGGCTGCTCTCTATTATAAAGCTTTCCGGTCTTGAGAAGCATATGATTACAATTGACGATATTGTATTCAAAATTGGTCCCAGAATCAATGCAGCCGGTAGAATGGAGTCAGGCAAGACAGCGGTTGACCTTCTGATAAGCAGGAATGATGACGAGGCGAGGAATATTGGTGATACTATAAATACTCATAATAATGACAGAAAGAGTATCGACAGGGAGATAACTCAGGCTGCGATAGAGATGGCTGCATCTGCAGCTGATTACCATGAGAGAAAGTCGACAGTACTTTACAATCCTTTATGGCACAAAGGTGTCCTGGGTATTGTGGCATCCCGTTTGGTTGAAACATACTATCGGCCTACAATAGTATTGACTGAATCGAATGGTTTTATAACAGGATCTGCCAGGAGTATTCCCGGTTTTGACCTTTATGAGGCTATTGAGAGTTGTTCTGATCTTCTTGAGAACTTTGGAGGGCATATGTATGCCGCCGGATTGACACTTAGAGAGAGTAACTTTGAGGAGTTTTGCACAAGATTTGAAACTTTTGTAAGAAATAAAATCACTAAGGAGCTTCTTACTCCAATAGTTAATATTGACACTTATCTTGAATTCAAACAGATCACACCTAAGTTTTTCAGAATTCTTAAACAATTTCAGCCGTTTGGCCCGGGGAATATGTCGCCGGTCTTTATCACCGAGAATGTTTATGATAATGGAAATGGCAGAAAAGTGGGATCTGATTCAGGTCACCTGAAACTCGAATTGATTCAGGAGAATGAGCCTCACAGACACATCTCAGCTATTGCCTTTAACAGGGCGGAGCACTTTGAGCACCTTAAATCCGGTAATCCTGTTGATATTTGCTATTCAATAGCTGAAAATTACTACAGAGGGATTGCCAATATACAGCTGAGGGTAAGGGATATAAGACTCAGGGAGGAGATTATATAGAACTCATAATCTCAGACAGAATTTCCCGGATATTTGTATTATCAACACTGATTGTAAGGTCGGCAGCGCTTTCGTATCCTGTTTTTCTCTGATCAAAAAGTTGTGCAATATGTAATCTGAGTTCAGAATCTGACTTCTCTTTCACAAGGGGTCTTGTCTTCTTAGCCTTGACAAGTCTTTCAGTTATTGTCTCCAATGATGCTTTCAGATAAATGCAGAATGTCCTTCTTTTAATAAGGTCTCTGTTTTTCTGAGATAAAAGGGCACCTCCACCAAGGGATAATACAAAAACTTTATCACAACATCCGTTTATTAGCTTTTCAAGATACTCCTCTTCAAGTTTTCTGAATTCTTGTTCTCCACGAGTGGAAAAGATTTCATCAATAGTTGTCCCCTCTCCCTCCTCAATTGCCAGGTCAAGATCTTTGTGCCTGCAGTAGAGATACAAAGCCAGTCTTGAGGCAATTGTGCTTTTGCCTACACCCATAAAACCTGTAAGAGTGATTATCATATTATTTTAGAACAGAGTGGGTGAATCGTTCTCAGATTCATTTCTTGTCTCCTCCTGGATATTCTCAATATTTTCAATCTCCTCTTCCTTATGAATTGGCTCTGTAAATTTTACTGATTCAACTTCAAAAGCAGTAACTCTTTTCCCTTTTGCCCTGATGCTTTTTCCGGCGATAAAGGAGTCTACATCAATTGTTTCACTTCCTCTTTTTGCGTGCCTGCCGCCAAATACAATCTCTGCCTGAGGATATCTGTCATCACATATATCCAGAAGATAGCTTCCCGGGCTTTCAGAGATAAATGAAGTTACAATATTGTCATTGGGTTCAAATGGAAACCTTTTTATGTAAAAAGCAGATTGCTCTCCATCAAAGTATATTGCAGTGTAGATTTTTTCAATATCAAGTTTCTCAACAACTTTCAAATCCCCCTGATATCTGTTGCTTAAATCAAAGTTGGTAGTGTAGTACTCTCCATTTTTACATATCGCAAGTATCCGGTCACCTGGAAGATACTCTCCCAGATACTTGCCTCTTGAGTCAGTGTTAAGTCTGTTTATATCAGTATCAAACCATATTGATACTCCTCCAAACTGGGAGACCCCTTTAGATTTAAGCTGGATTTTATGAACAGGATTTTTACTGAATACATTACCTTTTGAGCCTCTGTTTTTAATGGCGAGGGTTGAAAAGTCATATTCAATAATCAGCTTTTTGAGTTTTGGCCTTGGTTTGAGGAATACTTTAAGGATTTCTGCCTCTCCGTTGGGGTTAGCAGTAAACCATAAAATCTGTGACCCATCTTTGCCTTGTGTAAGATCGTACTCTTTATCCCTGGTAATACTGGTTACTGAGAATCTCTTTACAAAATACTCTCCGCTCTTGCCGTGACGGTAAACTGCGTTATAAATTGTTCTTTCGTCGTTCTTTTTAAAGACACCTACATGGATAATTCCCTTTCCCACAAATGCCTTATCCTGTATCTTTGTTACAATATATTTCCCATTTGACAGGAAGACAATGATATCATCAATATCTGAGCACTCGCTGACAAAATCGGCATTCTCGTCCCTGCGAAGGTCCATTCCCACAAAACCCTCCTCTTTGTTTGCATACAATTTTGCATTAACTGCAACAACTTTAGTTGCTTCAATTGTTTCAAAGTTTGTGATTGTGGTTTTCCGGGGGAACCTATCTCCGTATTTTTTCTTTAATTGCTGGTAATATTTGATTGTATGATTGTTGAGGTGCTCCAGATTGTATTTGACTTCCGACATCTCCTCTTCCATCTTTCTGATGGCTTCGTCAAGTGTTTTTATGTCAAATACTGAAATTTTACGGACCGGTTTTTCAACCAGTTTAAGAACATCCTCTTTTGTAACAGGTTTCCTGAGTATATGCTGATATTTAAGAAGTTCGGACTCAATATTGTCCAATTGCTCTTTCCAGGTTTGTGTTTTCTTCTCAAGCTCTTTGTAAATCTGATTCTCAAAGAACAACTTCTCAAGTGAAGTGTAATGCCATGAGTCCTCTAGTTCAGAAAGTCTGATTTCAAGTTCTCTTTTAAGAAGGTTTTTTGTGTATTCTGCGTTATGTTTAAGGATTTCATCAACTCCAAGAAAGCAGGGGTGATTATCTTTTATAACACAGGAATTTGGTGAAACAGATGTTTCGCAATCTGTAAATGCGTATAGCGCATCAATGGTTTTATCAGGAGAGACTTCATTATGAAGATGAACAAGAATCTCAGCACCAGATGAGGTATTGTCATCTACTTTGCGGACCTTGATTTTCCCTTTGTCATTTGCCTTAAGGATAGACTCAATTAGTTTTCCGGTTGTTTGTCCAAATGGAATCTCTGTAATGGCAAGAGTCTTTTTATCCAGTTTGGATATTTTTGCTCTTACTTTTATTACTCCGCCTCTGAGGCCCTGATTATATTTTGTACAATCTGCAAGTCCTCCTGTTGGAAAGTCCGGCAGAATAGTAAACTCTTTGTTGTTAAGATATGCTATACAGCTGTCAATAAGCTCGTTAATGTTATGAGGGAGGATTTTTGAGGCTAGGCCAACAGCAATTCCCTCCACCCCCTGTGCCAGGAGTAGTGGAAATTTAACCGGTAAATTAACAGGTTCCTGGTTTCTTCCATCATATGATGACATCCACTCAGTGGTTTTATTATTAAAAACCACTTCGTTGGCAAATTTACTGAGTCTTGCCTCTATATATCTTGGAGCTGCCGCACTATCACCAGTAAGAGTGTTACCCCAGTTACCCTGACAATCTACAAGAAGATCTTTCTGACCAAGCTGAACCAATGCATCACCAATTGAGGCGTCTCCGTGAGGGTGAAATTGCATCGTGTGGCCTATGATATTTGCAACTTTATTGTACCTTCCGTCATCCATCCTTTTCATAGAGTGGAGTATTCTTCTTTGTACAGGTTTCAAACCATCATTAATATGAGGAACCGCCCTCTCAAGAATAACATAAGAGGCATAATCGAGGAACCAGTCTTTGTACATACCTGTTAGTTTGTACTTTTTGTCTCCCTCGTTTATGAGTTTGTCATATTTACTATTCTCTGATTGTTCGGAAAGGTCGTCTGATTCCTCCTGAAGTTCGGGTTCGTAGTCAAGGTCGGGGATACTCATTCTGGTAATTGGGTTTTTCTAATCTTGTATGTAACCAAACTGTTTAAGCTTTCTCTTGTCTTCTCTCCAGTCCGGGTTTACCTTTACAAATATCTGCAAAAAAACCTTTTTTTCAAAAAAGGATTCCATATCCTTTCGTGCTAAAGTGCCCACTTTTTTAATTGCCGATCCTCCCTTTCCAATGATAATCCCTTTTTGAGAATCTCTCATTACATTTATCACAGCCTCAATCGAATAGAGTTCCGGCCCCTCTGTAAAGGTATCAATTGTTACCTCTGTTGAGTATGGAATCTCTTTATCATATGTAAGAAGAATTTTTTCTCTTATAATTTCTGAAGCAAAGAATCTGAGATTTCTGTCTGTGAATAAATCTTTATCGTACCATGCTGGACTCTCGGGAACAAGTTCAAGTATTCTGTTTAAAAGAGGTGACACATTGAATTTCTCCTGTGCTGAGACCGGGAAAATCTCAGCTCTTGGAACTAACTCCCTCCACTTTTCATAAAGGGTTTCAAGCTCTGCCTGATTGGAGAGGTCTATCTTGTTTATTACCAGAATGACAGGTGAGGAGACTCTATTTAGCTTCTCTATATATTCCTCATTTTTAGTACTTTTCTCTACCACATCGGTAACATAGAGGATAACATCTGCATCTCCTATTGCGGTCTCAACAAAGTTCATCATACTCTCCTGCAGCTTATAGCTGGGCCTGAGTATGCCAGGGGTATCCGAGAAGACTAGCTGATAATCCTCCCCGTTTACAATACCCATAATTCTGTGTCTTGTTGTCTGAGCTTTTGCAGTAACTATTGAAAGCTTCTCTCCAACTAGGGCATTCATAAGAGTAGATTTGCCAACATTTGGGTTACCAATAATGTTGACAAATCCAGACTTGTGAATTTTTAAAGAGTCGTTATTCATAAGAGCCCATTTTGAGCATTGAGACTTCGTTTTCTGTTAAAAAACGCCATTGCCCCCTGCGCAGATTCTTTTTTGTAAGTCCTGCGAAGTATACTCTGTCAAGCCTTTTGACTTTATATCCAAGATGTTCAAATATTCTTCTTACAACTCTGTTTCTGCCTGAATGAATCTCAAGCCCTACCTGGCTATTATCTTCATCAACATATGACAGTGAGTCTGCGTGAATCTCTCCGTCCTCAAGTTCCAGCCCTTCTAGTATTTGATCGAAATGGGGCTTGGAAAGGTTCTTGTCAAGAACAACATGGTAGATCTTTTTCCTGTTGTACGAAGGGTGTGTCAGTTTGTCTGCCATCTCTCCGTCGTTTGTAAGAAGAAGGACTCCGGTTGTCTGCTTGTCAAGTCTTCCTACCGGGTATACCCTTTGAGGACATTTTCCTGCAACCAGCTCCATAACAGTCTTCTCTGCGTTTGGATCAGAGAGAGTTGTTACAAAATCTTTTGGCTTGTTCATTACGATGTAAACTTTCTCCTCTCCCTTTAGCCTTTCGCCATTGAACCTGATGTCATCTGCAGGATTAACGCGTACTCCTAGCTGATTAATAATAACTCCATTTACCGTAACAAGTCCTGCTGTTATATACTCATCGGCCTCTCTTCTTGAGCAGATGCCTGAATTTGCAATGAATTTGTTAAGTCTTACCAATCCATCCTCTCTCTTTTTAGTAGCAGGTTTCTTTTTGATTATTCTGGTAGGTTTATCAAATGATGGTCTGCCGTAAGATGGTCTGTCGTAAGATGATCTTTCATAAGATGGTCTGTCACCGGAGGTCCTTCTTGATGATGGCCTTCCAAATGATGGTCTCTCTTCTGATGATTTGCTGTAAGAAGGCCTGCCTGAGGAGGGCCTTCCGGATGATGACCTTCCAAATGAAGGCCTGTCGCTCGATGGTCTGCCATAAGATGGCTTTCCGTAAGACGGCCTGTCAGAAGACGGTGTTTCAGATTTTCTGTAAGGTCTTGCATCACTGCGACCTCTTGATGGTGACCCTGCGGACCTCCCGGCTCCCGCTTCTGATGGGCCTCTTCTGCCTGGAGCTCCCGCTCCGGCACTCTTTTTTAGTTCAAATTTTCTCATTGATATAGAATTCGGGTGCAAATTTATGTTATTAAGATAGATTTTCCTACTTTTACAAACTTATTCAGCAACTTCCTGTAATTATGAACGGCCTAAAGGCGCTTCTGGCGCGAAAATTTGGAATTAATCCTCTGATGAGGGAGAACCTAATTGTATCTCTTCGTTCAATCAAGAGTACACGCCTTCGTTCATCTCTTACAATACTCATAATAGCTATTGGTATTACCTCTTTAGTTGGTATTCTTACTGCTACAGACTCTCTTAAAGCCCTTATGACTGAGAATTTTGGGAAAATGGGTGCAAACTCTTTTTCTGTCAGATCTACCTTTTCAGAGGTTGATAATGCAGGCAGAAGACCAAGGGTTTTAAACAGACGAAATATTTCATATGCTCAGGCGAGGAGTTTTGCAGAGAACTACAAGATTCCTTCAATTATTTCTATATCTGCTACAGCTGTTGGAAACGCAACAATTAAATACGCTTCCAATAAAACAAATCCTAATATCAGAGTTACTGCAACGGATGAACATAACCTTGCATTTTCAGGAGCTACTATTGCAAAGGGAAGAAACTTCAGTAAACATGATATTGAATCGGGCTCTTTTACCTGCCTCATTGGTTCCGGTGTTGAAACAGCTCTTTTTAAGGGTATAAACCCTGTTGGAAAAATAATAAGTGTTGGTGCTGCAAGGTATGAGGTAATAGGAACTATAGCTAATCAGGGAAGCTCTTTTGGAGGAGGACCCGATAATCAGGTATGGATTCCTGTTACTAATGCAAGAGGAGTCTTTTTGTCAGATAACTCTTTCTATCTGATTAATATCATCCCAAGAGAGGGGGTTAATCAGGAGAGGGCAATTGAGGCTGCTGAGCAACTGTTCAGATCTATAAGACGCCTTAGTCCGGTTGATGCTTCTGACTTCAGGGTGACCAAGTCCGACGCCTTCCTTGAGGACATAATGCAAATAATGAGCTATGTTACGATAGCTGCATTTATTATAGGAATAATTACCCTTCTGGGTGCGGCAGTAGGGCTGATGAATATTATGTTAGTCTCTGTTAAAGAGAGAACCAGAGAGATTGGTACAAGAAAGGCTTTGGGAGCAAACTCAAAAACTATTAAACAGCAGTTTCTGTTTGAATCTGTTGTTATTGGTCAGATAGGGGGATTAATGGGCATTCTGCTTGGAATTTTAATTGGTAATCTGACTGCACTAATTATGAAAAGCCCTTTTGTAATGCCTTGGCTCTGGATGTTTATGGGTGTTATGGTCTGTCTTATTGTTAGTGTGCTCTCCGGTTATCTGCCGGCGGTAAAGGCATCCAAACTTGATCCTATTGAGGCTCTCAGATACGAGTAGCCTATTTTAATCTGAAAATATATGTTATTGTTCCCTCCTGGACAACAGGAGCAGATGAGCTTAAGTTGAACTTAGCCTTTAGAGCGGCTCTTTTTGATGCCTCCCAAAGTGTCCTGTTCTGAACCGTTGTGCCGGGAGCTCCCGGTGATGCATCAATAACTGTCCCGTATTGGTCTACCATAATTTTAACAACAACTCTCCCTGATGCGTTAACTGAATAATCCGGTTCAGGAAGATTCCCCATAAGACTCCTTCCGGCCAGTCTGGCTGATGGCTCTCCATCTGTTGATCCAATCTGAGTATTCCCCTCTGCATGGCCGGCAGAAAGGCTCTCGCTTATCTGTTTTGATACTTGGGGGTCTGTAGAGTTTTGATTCTGGGCGCTTGGGAATAGAGCTCTTTTGTCAATTGGTTTTGGCTTAGGGGGCTCATAATGTTCCACATCCCCAGATTCTCCGGATGATGCCTCGGCACCAGTGTTTGCTCTGCTCCCTTTAATTGCTGATTCCGAACGCTGAACTAATTTCACCTCCTGGTCAGGATTTGGATTTTCAACTCTGGGCTCGTGCCCACTCTTTACCTGAATGGGCCTTGGAGGCTCCATCTCCAGATCAACCTCAATTCCCAGTTCTGCGGGAGGTGGATAAATAACTTTAAACCCGGATGAGAAAAGAATTGTCATAGCTGCTATATGAACGGCCAAAGTAAGACCAGCACCAATTATCTTGGCTCTGGCCTCCTGTGGGGTATCGTTTTTAGGCACCTTGGACATCTCTTCCTTTATAATAATTATTTCTATTCTGCAGCTGTTGCAAGAATTATTTTGTATTGATTCCTTTTTGCAATATTCATGACATTAACGACCTGTTCCATTGGAACACTTTTGTCAACATGGAGGGAAATAGTTGGATCTTCTCTGTCCATCAGCTCCTGCTGAATCATAGCCTCAATGTCGTTAAATGCCACAGGAGTGTTTTTACCGTTTAAATGATAGGAAAAAGTGTTTGACGGTAAATAGTGTTTTATTGATATACTAACCATGGGCTTTGCAGAGACCTGATTAGTGCTTTTTGGCAGTAACAGTTTGAGAGCATTTGGATTAACAAGGGTAGATGTAACAAGGAAGAATACAAGCAGCAAAAAGACAATGTCTGTCATTGATGACATACTGAATGTAGAATCTACTTTAGAACGACGCTTAATTGACATTTTATTTACTATTTGCCTGCAGGTTCATGCAGGAGATCCATAAATTCAATGGTATTGCTCTCCATTTTATAAACGATATTGTCGATTCTGGCGACAAGGTAATTGTATCCAAAATATGCGATAATACCAACAATCAGACCGGCAACAGTGGTTACCATAGCTGTGTAAATACCTCCAGAAAGAAGGGTGATGTCGACATTGCTGCCTGCTTGTGACATATTATAAAAAGCCTGAATCATTCCAATAACAGTTCCAAGGAATCCAATCATAGGAGCGCCTCCGGCAATTGTTGCAAGCATAGGAAGACCCTTCTCGAGTCTTGCAACCTCAACATTGCCCATATTCTCAACAGCAGTCTGAATATCATTCAGTGGCCTGCCTATTCTTTCGATCCCCTTCTCAATTAGTCTGGCAATAGGAGTCTCCTGAGACTGACATAGGTTTATAGCTGCTTTGATTTTACCTTCGTGAATATAGTCGTGAATATTCCTCATGAAATTTTCATCTATCTGAGATGCTTTTCTGATTGCCCACCATCTCTCTCCAAAAATATAAATTGTCAGAATAGATAGTATTAGCAGTGGAATCATTATCCATCCACCTTTCAGAGCCATTTCAATAAGTGAAAATGATAGCTCCTCTTTAACGGGAAGAACTGCTTGAACTGCAACTTCTGCGGCATCTTGTGCCATTGCTGCCAAAACTGGAAAGGTCATATTTTAGTTATTTTATAATGTAGTTCACAAAAATACAACAATTGGGCCATTTATAATGGCCCAATTGCAAAAAAACTATTTGCTTTCTGAGATCATTGATTTTGCCTTATCAGAGAGATTGATAATTGGCTTAACAGATGCCTCTTCAGATTCAGTTATTATCTCTTTTACCTTTAGCCTCTCTGCAAGAAGTCTGTAATAGCCCACCATATCCTCTTTCAAAGAAAAATCCGGGTTGAAATTTCTAAAAGCCCTCTTTGGAGCAGGGATAATACTCGCAAGAAAAATGGACTCGTTAATATTTAGCTGGTGAGGCTCTTTATTAAACCAAAAGAGAGATGCTTCTCTAACTCCGTAAATTCCCGGCCCCCACTCAATAATATTCAGATAGACTTCAAACATCCTCTCTTTAGAGACCAGCCTGTTATTTTCTATAAGCCATACAATAAGAATCTCTTCAAATTTTCTCGCTAATGTTTTATGACGGTTAAGATAAACATTCTTTACGAGCTGCATTGTGATTGAACTTCCTCCTCTGGCAAATCTTCCTTTTTTTAAATTTTCTGTTATTGCACCTCTTATCCCTTCAGGAACAAAACCATTGTGATAAAAGAATCCACCATCCTCTGACTGGAGCACAGCCATTTGAAGATATGGCGATATCCTTCCAAGTGGTGTGAAATTGGGATTTGATTCCCCAACAGTAAAACTTCTTACGGGTTGCCCCTTTTCGTAAACTGTATGCAAAAAATCACCGGTCATTAGCCTAAGGTCTGCCCTCCCCATCTTTCTGATCATAAAATCTCTTTTATTAAGGCTCGATTCCAGTTTTAGACTGTCAACATTATTAAAATCAACTAGAAGAAGAAATCTGTAATCCATATAACCTGAAGTTTCAATGTTTTCCAGATTTAGAAATAACCCTTTTGGAAGAGATGAAAATAGCTCGTCAGCATTTAGGTTCTCTTTTATAAGTAATGCCGTTAATATCCAGTTTTCTCTCTTTTCTGCTCTCATGAAGGGAGAAAATGAGAGGGCATTAATGGTTATTACTGATGAGGAATCCAATTCAGCATAATTGGCTCCTATATTTACATTATAATCAATAATTCCCTTTTTTAATACAACCTCTTCCGGAGAGATATCCGGATGAAAGAGAGATATTGATGATGCCGATGCGTTCCCTGAAAAAATTATTTTCTCATTTTCTCGCAGCGTTGATTTTATGTTCAGGGAGAGAGTGTCAAATAAAAGTTTTGCCCCCCATCTGAACTCCAGAAAGGGGACTTTAAACATTGTACTCTCTTTTGGTGTGAATATTGCCGATACGCTTCTCTCTTCATCGTTCAGAGTTCCTGTTGCCCTTAAATGCTCCTTTCTCCCGTTTTCATCTGCTGTTATCAACGAAGTATATTTGTCATTTTCAACAGTAGACTCTGTTAATCTTATATCGAGTTTATAATCATTATTAATATATGTAAGATAAACATCTTTTAAAACAGCATCTGATGGCATCAAGTCCAGAAACAGGTTATAAAGAGAAACTGCTATTTTTGAGTAATCAATGGTTATTAAGGATCTTTTTTCATCTGATTTAATGTTCTCCTTTTTAGCAATAGAGTCAGAATTTATTTTGTAAAGAAAGTCAAAGTTAGATGTTGAGTCCCTCTTTACGAATGTAAGCCCCCCTCTCTCAATTTCCAGATATTTTAGGTCCGGTCTTAGAATGATTAGTCTCCAGGGATTGAGCCTTGCAATAATTTTGTCCGCTTTTAAGAGTGTGTCTCCCCCTTCTGGCACAACAGAGAGTCCCATAATCTTAACTCCGGATAATCCGGAGAGGCTTAAATCATCATAGTTGATTTCTATTCTGAGACGGCCTTCAATTCTTTTGATTTTTCTCTCTGCTGCAAATTCAATAATAAAACCTCTCAGGAGAATTAATAATAGTAGAGTAATAAGCAGCGCTCCGCCAAAAATGATTTTCTTGTTTTTTTTCATATAAAATAGAGAAGGTAACCGGCTAAAGCCCCTCCCAACACTATAAACGCACTGTTTAATTTTTTAAAATAAAGAAGAGAGGACATTGAAAGAACTGCAATAATTGTGCTCTTCCAGTCCGTCAGAGCGTCCATTCCCATTTTTATACATACAGTAATAATTACAGCCACCGAGGCTGCATTTACTGCTTCAAGAAAGGCCGAGAAAATTTTTGATTTTTTGAGCCTCGGTAAAAGAGGATTAAGAAGGGCAACAAAAAGGAAAGAGGGTAGGAAGATACCTAGTGTAGCAAGGAGAGAACCGGTTATACCTCCCATTTGCCATCCAATAAATGTGGCTGTGGAGAGGACAGGGCCGGGTGTGAATTGACCGGCTGCTACGGAGTCAATAAGCACCTCTCTGGAGAGTAGGCCTGTTGCAACAAGTTCGGCATCAAGAAATGCAAAGAGGACATATCCGCTTCCGTACAGCAGAGCACCGGTCTTAAAGAATAGCAAAAAAATCTGCAATCCGGGAACTATCGAAAGAGTCTTCTCTTTGGCACTCTTTCCAAAATATAAGAGGACTCCTGCTGCGCCTGCTGCAAAAAGGGCGTAAATTTCGTTAATTCCAAAAAGGGTGGCTATTAGAACAGCTAATCCAAGGAAAATTAAAGTTATGTTTTTGAATGCTTTTTTTCCAAGAGGTATTGCAGCATTAGCTATGATTGCAATTACAGCCGGCTTAATCCCGTAAATATATTTCTCAGCATCAGGTAATGTACCATATAATTGATATAACCATGCAATTATTCCGGTTATTAAAACGGCAGGTGCGATAAAAGAAGCTCCTGCAACAAACAGCCCTTTCCATCCTCTCTGTTCATAGCCGCAATGCATAGTCATCTCTGTAGAATTGGGGCCGGGAATGAGATTGGTAGCGCCTACTAAATCAAGAAAATGTTGGTGTGACATCCACCCTCTTTTTCTTACAACCTCGTCCTCCATCATAGCAATATGTGCAGCAGGACCACCAAATGATATTGATCCCAGTTTAAGGAAAAGAAGAGATATCTCCTTAAGTGATGTCATAGTGCGTTTTTTAATGTGGCTTGCTGCTCATCTCAAATACCATCAGACCTCCACGCATTATATCATAGTGGGAGATAAATGGAAAATCCAGCGTTTCACCATTAAGTATAACCCTTTTTACATACACATTGTTCACGGAGTTATTTGTGGTCTCAATCCTGAACTTGTTTCCGTTTTCAAGATTGATTGTAGCAGATATGAGCAACGGGCTTCCCAGATAATAAAAAGTACTACCCGGAGCAACAGGGTAAAATCCCATAGAACTGAAAATGTACCAGGCGCTCATCTGCCCACAATCGTCATTTCCACTCAGTCCATCAGGATAAGGTTTATATTTTGTATCTAAAATATTTCTGATATGCCTCTCTCCCTTCCATTTGTCGTCAGTAAGGTTGTAGAGATATGCGACATGGTGAGATGGTTCATTACCATGAACGTAGGAGCCTATAATTCCATCTCTGGTAATATCTTCAGTCTTTTCAAAATATTTGTCCGGAAGGTGCATTGAAAAAAGAGTATCCAGGTAGTTTGCGAATCTCTTTTTACCACCCATCAGTTTAACAAGTTCATCCGGGGCATGAGGTACATAAAGGGAGTAATTCCATGCATTTCCTTCAATAAATCCCTGTCCGTGAGTGTCAAGAGGATCAAACTCTTTTTTGAAACTTCCGTCTGATAATTTTGGCCTCATAAAGCCGCTCTCTTTGTCAAAGAGATTTTTGAAATACCTTGAACGAATTATAAATTCATTAAAAACTCCTGCGTTTCCAACTTTCTCCGCCATCATGGCAATTGCCCAGTCATCGTAAGCATATTCCAAAGTTTTTGAAACAGAGTTGCCACTCTTGTCTTCAGGTACATATCCCCTGGTAATGTACTCTTCCAGGCCATCATAGTATTTGTTCTTTGCTGTGGCTACAGAGGCTGTAACCGCCTTTTCGTAGTCAAATCCTGTTATGTTTTTTACCATGGCATCTGCAATCAGAGAAACGGAGTGATAACCAATCATACACCAGTTTTCATTAGCGTGGTGTGACCATACAGGTAACATTTTATGAACGCTCTGGTCGTAATGTGCAAGCATTGAGTTCATAATGTCAGAGTTTCTCTTATGTTGAATTATATTAAAAAGAGGGTGTAAGGCTCTGTATGTATCCCATAATGAAAGTGTTGTGTAGTTTGTGTGTTTCTCTGCCTTGTAAACATTCTGGTCAATACCCCTGTACTCTCCATTCACATCCATATACTCTGTTGTGCCGATAAATGCGTGATAGAGTGAAGTGTAGAAGTTAATAAGGTCATCTTCTCTCTCTGTCTCTACCTCAATCTTTCCAAGCTCTCGCTCCCAAATATCAGAAGCTCTCTTTCTGTAAAGATTAAAATCTTTGTGTGGCGCCTCCTGTTCAAGGTTCAAAAGGGCATTTCTGGTACTTACAGGTGAAAGTGCAACTCTAAGCAAAATCACCTCCCCCTCATCTGTATTAAAATCAAAATAGGCTCTAAGCTGAGGAGCTGCCATCTCCGGGAAATTGCTCTCCTGGTTGAACTTTCTCCAGAATCCTTTATAAATCTGTTCTCCGGAAAAGGATTTGTAGCCGTAGTTTTTAAAGGGTTTTGAAAATTTTATTGCAAAATACTGAGTACGGGTTCTTCCCCAGCCGTTGGTCTGTCTGTATCCTGTTATTGTTGTCTCATTTTCTACTCTGAGAAACGTCCATATGTTCTTTCCCGGATAGTTGTATATGCCATGAACAAGATCTAATATCACATGTGCATTATCTGATTTTGGAAAGGTGTATTTATGAATGCCTACTCTGGTTGTAGCAGTAAGTTCTGCTTTAATCCCGTAGTCATCAAGCATAACACTGTAATACCCGGGTTCGGCCGTTTCGTTTTTATGGTTGAAAAGCGACCTGAAGCCATCTTTGTGTTTTTCAGCTCTCCCAGGGTTTAATTGTAATATACCTGTGGTAGGCATAATGAGAACATCCCCAAGATCAGAGTGGCCTGTACCGCTAAAATGTGTGTGGCTAAATCCAACAATTGTTGAGTCACTATATTGATAGCCCGCGCAGTATTTATAAACATCCTTGTTGTAGGTCCCGTTAACTGAATAGCTAATAGTATCTGTATCAGGACTCAATTGAACCATTCCAAACGGAAGTGTTGCACCCGGATAGGTGTGCCCCATTTTCTCAGTACCTATGAACGGATTTACATATCCGGTAAGTCGCTTATCAGATTCGCCCTGAAACAAAAACAGTGCAGCTGCCAGTATTAAAAAATTCATTCTCCAAGATTATATGTTATGGCTCTTACCTCCTGAGCCCATTCATAAGCAGATTTTGATTTGTCAAAGGTCTCCCAGGAAATTGGTTTCCCTATTGTTACCTTGATTGTCTTGCCCTTTTTCAGGAAAATTTCGTGAGGAAGAAGCATTAATTCTATATTTGCTTCAATACCAAAGAACTTTCTTACATTATTAATTCTGTAAAACAGCTTTGAATTTGTTCCGTGAAAGTGAAAGGGAACGATATCTCTTTTGTGTGCAATGGCTTTGGTAATAAAGCTTTTTTGCCAGGGAAGATCCTGGATTTTCCCGTGATGCCTTCTTGATACAATACCGGCAGGAAAGTGAGTAATCGCAACATCCATTGCGTATGTCTCTTCAATTGCTTTCAGGTATGCCTTGGAAGATCCGTCAAAGACATTCACGGCTACTACAAAGTCGTTTAGCTGGGGAATGAACCTGAAAGAGTCATTTGCTATGGCCTTTAGCGTTCCGTATTTTCCCGATACAATACTTGTGAGAACAAGTCCGTCAGCGAAACCAAATGGATGGTTTGCAGCAAAAAAGCACTTTCTGCTTTCGGGCAGATTCTCTAACCCCTCTGCCTCTATTTTTATCTGAAACTCCTCCAGGAGAGCTTTGAGAAATTCGGCACCACTGAGATGAGAATATTTATTTAGGATTATGTTTAGCTCATCCTCATGGACAATCCTGCTCAGTATTCGGATAATCCAACCGGGGAGATGTTTGAGAAAGCCTTTTTTTCTCTCTCTAAGTGCTTTCTCAATATCAATGTATTTTTTTATCATCAGGGTCTTTATTAAATTGCTATACCTGTTATCTCTGTTGAAATATTAAATAGTTTTTCAGCAACTGATTCTTTGTAATATCTGTTCATATCGTTTGAAACGGCCGGGTATCCTCTCCAGTTATCCCAACCATCAGGACCAATTAGTTCACCTCCTTTAAGATTTGGTTCTGTTGCTGCAAACAGGGTAGGGAGCGCCCCCATATGCGCAGGTTGTCCCACCAGTCTGAATCCCCAAGAAAGAATTCCCGGAGATGGTTTGCCGGAACCTCTGGAGGTAAGATTTGTAGCAGAAACTCCGGGATGACATACAATGCTTTTAGTCTGGCATGGTCTCCCTTTTAAAATAATATCCAGCCTCTTTCCAAAAAGGAGGTTGGCATACTTGCTCTGACTGTAAAACTTAAATGCTCCGTATCCTTTTTTTGCATCCAGGTTGTCATAGTGAATTTTGCCCCCTCTTGCCGCTATACTGCTTACAGTGACTACTCTTGAACCGGGTATATCTTTCATCAGAGGTAAAAGTAGTCCTGTGAGAGCAAAATGGGCAAGGTGATTTGTTCCAAATTGAAGTTCGTATCCCTGTTTGGTAAGTTTAAGGGGAGGAACCATTACTCCGGCATTATTGATTAAAATATCAAGCCTTGAATATTTAAGCGCGAATGTCTCTGCAAATTTTTTTACACTCTCCAAATCAGAAAGTTCAATGTGCATTACTTCAATAATAGCTTTAGGGTATACTTCTTTAATCTCTCTTGCAGCTGACTCTCCTTTCTCCAGATTTCTTACTGCAATAATAACATTTGCCCCTTTAGAGGATAAAACCCTGGCCGCTTCAAGTCCTATACCGCTTGAGCCTCCTGTAATAATTATAGTTTTTCCTTCCAGTGAACCAATATTCTCTGTCGTCCAATTGTTTTTCATTGTTAATTATCTTTTATTGCGAAGTCAACGGCTTTGTATGCATGAATTTTAGTTGTGTCAAAAATGGGAATATCAACATCACCTTCTCTTATTAAAAGAGGAATTTCTGTACAACCCAGTATTACCCCCTCAGCACCCTGTTCCTTAAGGCTGTTTATAATTACCTTAAATCTATCCCTTGACTCTTCTGAAATAATACCTTTTATGAGCTCTTGGTAAATAATTCCATGAATAATGTCTCTGTCACCGGAATCTGGAACAATAACATTAATATCATAATTCTCTTCTATTTCCCTCTTGTAGAAATCTTTCTCCATAGTGAATTTTGTACCAAGCAGAGCAACTTTCGTAAGTTCGTATAAAGATATTGCCTCTGCAGTGGCGTGGGCTATGTGCAAAAATGGTACCGATATACTTTTTTCTATAGCATCTTTGCACAGGTGCATTGTATTAGTGCAAAGAACTATTATATCTGCACCTGCCTTTTGACACCTGACGGCAGCATCGGCCATAAGCCTATCTAGTTTATCCCACTCCTCTTTATGCTGAAGTTTAACTATTTCATCAAAATCAACAGTGTACATTACACTTTTGCAGGAGTAATCGCCGCCAAGGAGTTCACGTACTCTTTTGTTTACAAGCTGATAATAGACAACAGATGACTCCCAGCTCATTCCTCCAATCATTCCAATAGTTTTCATACTTTATTTCTAGTTTTCTCTAACAGGATTAAGCTTTAGATTGACCGTAACCTTTGTGTCATATAACGGGCTGCCTTTTATTTTTTTATAACTGCCTTTCAGAGAAAGAGAGAGAGTACCCGTTGGATTTAGCAGATATCTTTCTAATGCATCACTATCTGCTATCTCAAGGGGAACTACTAATTCCTCTTCAGACACAGTTCTGTAATTATAGTCAAAGCCAGTGCCAATTGTAGTTTTAGGGGATAAATTTTCTGAAAAACTCTCCATTTCGCCATCAGAGTTTCTTCTTTGTCCTGTTGATTTACCCCTTGTAGCATATTCTCCTCCCTGAAAAAGCATCTTAGAGTTACTCCCTATACCAACTACCAGACACCATTTTCTGGAGAGAGCCGGCAGAATGGTTCCGTCAGCAGACCTGTTTACCAAAGCAGTTATTGTAACATTTGTACTGCAACCTGATCCGGATGCTATAGTTGAGGACTTTTCATCCATTCTTAATTTACCTTCATATTTATTGTAACCAGTATAGTCAGATATGTACTGAAGTGCCCCTTCGCTATGGCCTGTTACTATTTCATATTTGCCCAGCTCTTCAATAATTCTGTTGTATAGTTGCATATTATTAAGAGTATTTTCAATTCGGGATCTTATAATAGTCATTTTAATACTTGACGATGCTGTGGTTTTACTTATGTGTCTTGCAATGAGATCCTCTTTACTGCCCCAGTCCTCAGTAGTGCTCTCTGAGATGGCTATTGTCCCTGTTAGTTCTGTAACAGGTTTTCTTACCTTAATAAAGATTGATGGATAGAGAGTGGCACTCTGTCTCTTCTCTCCGGGTGTCTCATAATTTACAGAAGACTCTATTCTGTATTCGCACTCTTCATCTGGAGCGACATGTGCAATGTGTGCTATCCCTTTATAATCAGTTATAATCTCCTTGGGGAGTATCTCCCCTTTATAACCTTTCAGTGGAATAACCATCCCTTTTATTGGTTCTCCGTCAGGATCCCTTACCTCTATTTGTATTTGTTTAACCTCTTTTGGTTTTAGATATATCGTTTCTCCCTGTGAAAACTCAGACGGCTTAATCTCTGCGCAAATTGGTTTATGTTTATCAGGGTTTTTCACCCTCCCCTTTTTCTCATACTCAGTTATAACATCAATGAGTGGTCTTGAGCCTTTTTCTGTTGATCCTAAATTCAGTGCGGCAAACATTCCTCCCATCATGGCTTCGTCCTCTCCCTCAATGATAGTACTTCCTTTTGCGACTAGTTCTCTTGTATTAGCTGAAACGAGATAAAGCTCAATTTTGAATCTGTTATCACCTATAGACCAGAGCCTTCCCCAGAGCTGATATTCATTGGGCCTGTCTGCCTGAAGATAGGAGGGTTTCTCCCAGGGTTCTGCCAATATTCTTGTTGGCTGGAATTTAAGTTCAAAAAAATCATTTGAAGCTACAGAGTTCATTAAAAGCTGATTGATATAGCCTTTGCTGGCCATATAGAGTCTTCTGTCTGAATCAGGAACCTCTACCTGAATATCGTAACAGTATACTATTCTGCTGCACCTCTCTTTAGCAATTGATTGTTTGGAAAAGGATAGTGATAAAATAGTCAGTACACTTAATGCAACGAATATTTTGATCAACCCTTTCATAACTAATCCTCCTCTTTTAGATTCTCATTGTATTCGTCTACAATAGCCATTGCTCTCTCTTTAAACTCTTCCGAAACAATAACTTTAACAGCTCCAACTCCCCCGGGAGATGTTCCAAACGGTAGAATGGTGCCAATAATTTCATTCTTTAGAAAAGATGGTATGCCCTCGTTTTCCAATAGATTTCTGACCATTTCGGCCTGCCAGCCGGTACCGGCAAATACTTCAGCACTATTAGTTTTGTCTTCCATAACTATACTCTTTATTTTTATCAAATGTAAACATTCTTTCCTTACCTGCATAATGTGTAACTTTGCAGAATGGAAAGGAAAGGTTTGCCTACATCGCTTGGCACAGAGAGTGTGTGGAAATTATTGCTACAGTACGCAATACCATCTGTTATTGCAATGACTGCATCCTCACTTTATAACATAACTGACAGCATTTTTATCGGGCAGGGGGTTGGTGCTTTGGCTATATCAGGGTTAGCCATATCCTTCCCGCTGATGAATCTCTCTGCAGCATTTGGTACCCTGGTGGGAGCGGGCGCAGCCAATCTTATATCTTTGAGGCTTGGACAAAAAGACTACACTAGTGCAAACAAAATTTTAGGCAATGTGGTCTCTTTGACAACTATACTTGGTGTATCTTATACATTGGGAATACTCTTTTTTCTTGACCCCATTTTGATTTTTTTTGGAGCCAGCAGTGATACTTTGCCATTCGCTAAGGAGTATATGCTTATCATAACTTTGGGCAATGTTGTCACTCACATGTACTTTGGTCTGAATGCACTTATGAGGTCCAGCGGATTTCCAGCTAAATCAATGTATGCAACTATTGCTTCAGTGTTGATTAATGCTGTACTAACTCCAATTTTTATATACGGACTTGATATGGGGATAAGAGGTGCTGCTGTTGCAACAGTTCTATCTCAGATAATTCTATTAACATGGCAGGTTAAATTTTTCTCTGACAAGAGTAATTTTTTGCATTTTAAGAGGGAGCATTTAAAAATTGACAGCAAAATTGTAAAAGATACAATGTCAATAGGGCTGGCTCCATTTCTGATGAATGCGGTGTCTAGTGTTATTGTTATTCTCATTAATCACGCACTTGTTAAACATGGTGGGGACCTTGCCGTGGGAGCCTATGGAATAATGAACAGAATTGCAATGCTTTTTGGAATGGTTGTAATGGGGCTGAATATGGGGATGCAGCCTATTGCAGGATACAATTACGGGGCAGGTTTGTATCACAGGGTAAATAAAGTTCTTAAGCACACAATTGTTCTGGCAACAATTGTTATTTCTATTGGTTTTCTTATTGGAGAGTTAATTCCCAGACAAGCCGCACAACTGTTCACAAGCGACGAAAAACTTTTAGATTTGACTGTTCAGGGGATGAGAATTGCCTTTGCGGCATTCCCTATAATCGGCTTTCAAATGGTATCGTCAAATTTTTTCCAGAGTATTGGAAAGCCCGGGAAGGCTATATATATGTCACTCTCCAGACAGGTGATTTTCCTGATTCCTGCTGTGTTGATTCTTCCAAATTTTTTTGGGATAGCCGGTGTCTGGATGAGTCTTCCTGTTGCTGATACCCTTGCGGCTGTGAATTCTGCATTTTTGCTGGCAATACATTTTAAAAAAAATAAATCATGAAAGATCATTTTTGCATAACCATTGGAAGAGAGCTTGGCAGTGGAGGCAGAAGGATTGGCGAGCTTGTTGCTGCTAAGTTGGGAATATCTTTCTACGACAAAGAGCTGCTAAGTTTAGCATCAAAAGAGAGTGGCCTTGAGAAGGGCTTTTTTGAAAAAGCCGATGAGAGACAGGCGTGGTCTCTTTTTGGGATAACGGAGTACTACTCACTGAACCCTTTGAGCGGAGAGTCACTTTTTGTAATTCAAAGCGATGTAATTAAAACCTTGTCAGAGGAAAAATCTTGTCTTTTTGTGGGAAGATGTGCCGATTATGTGTTAAAGGACTATTCAAGAAGGCTTGATGTTTTTATTACAGCAGATGAGGTTGACAGAGTCTCTGCTATATCAGATAAAATGGATATATCCAGAGAGAAGGCAAAGTCTGTTATTGAAAAGACTGACAAACAAAGAAGGTCCTATTATAACTATTTCACTAATAAACATTGGGGTAATGCAAACTCTTACCATATCTGTATAAACTCATCATTAATGGGTGCAGAGGCAACTGCGAATTTTATTTGCGAAATAGCAAAAAAGAGGTTTGGGGTTTAACAGATCAACTGTTGAGAGTCTCCTCTCTCTCCTTTACTGATGAACCACATTTGCTACAGTAGTTGTGGTTCTGTTCAAGCACATTCCCGCAATTTTCACAAAGTCTCTTCTTAGTCTCGCTCCGGGACATCTCTACTGTCAATATTCCGGTAGGTACAGCAATTATGGAATAACCCATAAGCATTATAAGTGAAGATATTATCTTCCCAACAACAGTCACCGGAACAATATCCCCGTATCCTACAGTAGTAATTGTGATTATTGCCCAGTATATACTTTGGGGTATACTGGTAAAGCCATTATTTCCCCCCTCAACAACATACATAATTGATCCAAGAACAATTACAAGGGCTAAAATTACAGAAAGGAATATACTGATTTTAAAAAAACTAGTCTTAAGGGCCCTTATCAGGTAGAGGGCCTCTGAGTAGAATTTCATTAATCTTAAAACCCTGAAAATCCTGAGGAGTCTTAGGACGCGAACAACCAGAAGATACTGGTAACCAAAGAATATAAGGCTGGTATATGTAGGCAAAATAGCAATTATGTCTACTATTCCCCAGAAGCTAAAGATGTACTTGTATGGTTTGGGTGAAATATAAATCCTCAAAATATATTCTGCTGTAAAAAGAATTGTAAAAAGCCACTCCAGAATATAAAATATTAGGTTAAGTGCAGGATGGAGATCCGGGAGGCTGTCCAAGATGGCTATGGTAATACTTGCAATTATTGTCCAAATAAGGGCTATGTCAAATCTTCTTCCCCTTTTTGTATCACTATGGAATATTACTCTGAATAAATCTACCTTGTTAATTTCCATTATGTTTGATTGTTATTCAATAGGTTCTTCAAGTATCTGAGTTCACTTTTTTAACGGTTGCTGTCCCCAGAATCATAAGGGCTGAGGAAATCACTATTATCTGAAGTATTAAATTTTCAGTAATGAATGGGATTTTATTGGCAGTGGTAATTGACATAAAAAGAAGAATTGTTATTAATCCTCTTGGGACAATAAAAAGAAGAGGGAATAATTTGTTGCCGGTAATTTTTAATTGAAAAGCTCTGATGGTAAGAATTATGAAAACTATAAAGAATGCAAGTTTCAGAGTCCCGGGATCAAGAATCTCTGAAGTCTCTATCATAAACCCAAATACCAGAAAAAAGAGGGATCTTATCAGAAAGGTAGCCTCTGCATTTATCTCTTTGAATCTTGTTACCTCCTTCTCTATTGAGCCAAAGAAAAATTTTGATATCAGCGGTAATTTAGTTAGTCTCTGAAGGTTGGCTATTGTAAGGCCAAAAATCAGAATAAATATTAGCGCAGGAAGATGATAAAGTTCTGCAAGCGAATAAATAAGCATTATAAGTAGAATGATGGGGATAAATTTTATTTGATGCCTCATTCTTCCCAACAGGTATGATAAACCGGCAGAAGCAGCAACAGAGATGAATATCATAAAGATTATCTGTGCAATAAAAAAGGTTACTGATCCAATAGAGAAGGAGCTGCTGTAGGCCAGATATGAAAATATTACTACGCCTAATATGTCTGAAAAACTTGTGTCATAAACTACAAACTCCCTGTTCTCTCTGCACATAGATCGTGTACTCGGAATTGCTATGGCACTGCTGATTATGCTGAACGGGACAGCGTAAAGCAATGCGCTCCTGAAATCTGCAGCACCAAGTTTCATAAATAGAAAAGAGAGTAGCACAGAAAGAAAAATTACTGAAAAGAGAGACCCAATCAACGGTTGTGCGATTGATCTTAATTTGCCTTTTTCAATTTCAAGTTCAAGTGTCCCATCCAGGACTATGAGTATAAGTCCTATTGTTCCTAACAGGGGCAATGAAAAAGATATATCCGGAATTGAAATTTTGAATATATGTGATATCTCCTTGAGAAGCCACCCCAGAACGAGCAAAAGAATTACTGACGGAATCTTTGTTCTGGATGATGTTACATCAAAAAGATACGCGATTAACAGAAGAACGCAGAATGTTATGATAATTGCGGAGGTCATTATTCGTTCTGGTTTTGCTTCTCCGGAACTCTTCTTACAAGGATATAAATTATATATGCTGCCTGAATAGCAATTGAAGCCCATGCTGTTGCTATTATTTCAGGATATATTGGATCAGATGCCTCTCGTTTGATGATTATTCCGTAGAAGGCCCAAATTACTACAAAGGCATAGAAGATATCAGATCTTTTGTACATCATTGATGCTGACAGGAAGGTCCCGATTCCAAGCATAATAATTGTCCATGTGCTTTCAGAGAGACCAAAGCCGCTCCAGTTCCATTGTACAAGAAGAGCGGTAATATTTGCAATAGTTGCAACAGAGATCCAACCAAGATATACACTAAAAGGGAGTTTTATAGCAAATCGGGACCAGAAATCTTGGATTCTCTCTCTTTCCATTCTTTTAACTATGTATATAAGAGTAAGCAGCAGCAGCAACATTATTATTACTGAAAGGAGGACCAGCCTGTAGTGCCAGGCAATAATCCACAATGAATTAAAAACACAAGTTAGGGCAAACGCCCAGCTTGCAAGTGGTGAGAGCAGATATTTTGATGCTTTCTTATTTAAAGATGCTGTTACCTGAGTAATGATAAATATCAGGAGAAGCAGATAGATAATACCCCATATTGAAAAAGTAACACCGGCCGGTACAAATAGATTTGGATAGAGATCTGAGAGTTCTCCGGTTGTAAACCCGTTGATTGGTAGCGCATTTGCCAGCCCGTTTATTGCAATCATTGCAGTAAAGAGCAAAATGTTCATTATTGTAGTGACAGTTTTCATAGTCCAGATATTTATTTAAACGGAAAGTTATAACTTATTCCTGCAGAAACATAATACATTTGGTTGTTTAATCATTATAACAGAGGGTTAAGAATTATATCATCAAGATTAAGTGTTATGTATGTAAAGTCCCCATCGGGCCTTTCATAAATTGCCTCCGCCCTCTTTGGGAGTGTTAGCCCGTGAAATGTTCCGTACTCGCTGACAGGAGTTCTCCAGGGAAGGAGTCTGTAACTTTTTCCGCCGATTAATTCATATCTATCTTCGCTTCTGAAGTCAATTAGCCTGCCATCTTTATGAAAAGTGAGCTTTGCAGAAATAGTTGAGGGGCCTTTAAACCTGGCCATTACATTATAATCGTCTATAATATCCCACTCAATATTGGGGTCAGTCAATGTACAAGGGGCAAGCATACACATATCATTAAAAAATGTAACAGTTTCGCTCTGATCCATCTCTGTGCCCTCCGTGTCAATTAAAGAAAATAAACCAAGAAGTTTTATTTTCATTGTTGCTTTGCCATTTTTTAATGAGTGGAGTCCATATGCAGGTATGCCTGACTTTATTGCTTTTATGTAGAAGAAACGCTCATATAAATCTGTAAAGTTGTATTGTTCAGATTTAAATTTCATCCATGGTTCGTCAGGATTCCCGCGAATTTTGCCACTTGTCTTCATGAAAAAGTGACTTGCAACTGGACGGCCAACTGCTCCGGTAAAGTTTATATATTTTGCCACAACAGGTGGAATCTGTTTCAAATCAGACTCTTTTAAAATTTCATTTGGTCTTTGGATTCTGTTTAATCCTTCCAATACTGATTTATTGTATTGCTTTTTCACACCTGAGATTTTTGAACAATTTATTTTTGCTGATGAATTACAATCTGAGGGAATGGTATATCAATACCCTCTTTGTCAAAAGCTGTTTTTAACCTTTTTCGCAGCTCCCCTGAAACAGCCCACTGCATACTAGGTTTAGTATCTCCAAGTATTTTAAGGTCCACTGAAGAATCTGAAAGACTATCAAGTCTTAAAAATCTTGGTGCAGATATTATATGCTCTTTCCATTCCAGTTCATTTGCCATCTCTTCACCAACTTTATTAATAATCTCGATAGCTTTATCAATGCTAGAACTATAGGAGATTCCAATATTAATATTAACTCGAGAGAAAAACTTTGACATATTTGAGACAATTGTAATTTCCCCATTTGGTATATGATGTACTGTGCCATCCAGGTCTCTTAATGTGGTCATCCTTAGGGTTATGTCTTCAACTGTGCCCGCTTTGTCGTTAATACTCACCACATCTCCAACCCTGAATTGGTTTTCAATAATTATAAAGAGTCCTGTAATTATATCTCTGATCAAATACTGTCCTCCAAATCCAATTGCGATACCGGCTATCCCGGCTCCGGCCAAAATTGGGGCTATCTTAATTCCAATTTCAGACATAATCATAAGTACAGCAATGAAAATCAGTAATACTCTAATGATGCCTTTAAAGATTCTTACCAGAGTATCCTCTCTTTTTTTCTCAGCTTCTGGTGAAACCTGACTATTTGAGGTCACCGCAATTCTAACACTTCTGCTAATTATTCTCCCTAATACTTTATTAAGAAAAAACGCACCCACAGCAACAATCAATATGTTTATGCCATGTGATAAGAGCCAGGGTAAAAAGTTTTCAAGCCACTTAGTTATCTGTTCACTCATTATTTAACTATTGTTTTGTTTTTTGGATATTTAATTATGTAATTCAAATCTATCTGTTTGTTTGCTGCAGGCAGAAGAGAGAATCTCCATCGAATCTCTCCGGTAAGAGGGTCAAGATTTCCTCCGGATATATTTTGCGCATTCACCTCTATCTCTTCGTTTGATGAGAGCGGAAGCTGATCTTTAATTTCAATATCAATTGCTACATTCTTATTGTTCCTTACAACAATTTTCCAGCCTGATTCATCCTCTCTTTTGGTCCCGATAAATCTCTTTGATGTAAAGTCAGTTGTCTGTTCTCTTATAACAGAGATGCCGGGATCTCTTCCAAATGACAACTCCAGGGTATCTGAATAGTTCTCTGTGTCAATAAATGTAGTTCCCACAAATCTGCCTTCAAAAAATATACTTGCCTCACCACTTAACAGAGTGTATTTTTCACGATCTGGAATTCTTGCAACCAGGAATGCATCTTTGTCAAGTTTGGGAACAGCATAGTAGTTGTAAATTGCAGGCATCTCATAGCTGCCAAGGTCTACAGTGTAACTCTCCCCATCTGAGTTGATTGTATATTTGTTAACCGCTTCAAACTCAATTGATGTTTGTTTTTCATTTATAACAGAATGGGAGTATGCAACAGGAGGAGCAACCATCTCTTTTTTGGCTCCTGAGGCTACAATGACCTCTTCAAGCATTAAAGCGTCATTCATGCTTCTGAATTGAGGATACCTTATGTAGTATGGTTCTAAGATAGGGAGCACGCCTGAAGATCTTGGATTTGATGAAGATAATCTAAGTGTTACATTCTCCCAGTTTTCTCCTGTTCTCTGAGATACAATAGCTTTATAGTTAAGCTTTACAGGTTTGTCTGTGCTTTCAGAACGGATATCATATACCGGTCTCCAGCTTGCGTTCTCGGTCAGATATGATAGTTTTAACTTATATAAAGCTGATTTTGGTGAACTAACCTTTACAATAATTTCTCCTGCTGCCTTGATCTCTCCGCTTTTCATTATACCAATTTGTCTCTGTATTGAGTCTTTAATGCTGATCAATTCATTAAGGGCCTTTGTTTTTAATAGCTCCTTCTGTTTAAGAGAGGCTATCTTGCCACTGTAAAACTCAGATAGCTGCTGAAGAGAGGTTATGGTTAATGAGGAATTTCCACCTGAGATCTGTCTGTTTGCCCTTAGAAAATCCAGGTCTTCATTTATAACAGAGATAGATGTTTTCTCTGCTGTAATTTTTTCTTCAGTTTCTGAGAGTCTTTTCTCAAGTCTCATCAAATCTTCACTACTCTCTGACCCTGTGAGGAAATTGTCTCTAAGGCTCACGGAGAGAATTGTGAGATTGTTATCTGCTATAAATTGGATACTGTTTTTAACAATATTTCCTGATAGTTTTGAGAACTTTAGTGTGGTTACTCCCTTTGATATTTCAGCACTTGACTCTCTGGTAATTTCAGAGCTGTTGCTGAATAGAGTAATTTCGGTAATCTTTGAATTTACAGATTTTGTGACACCCATTTCTGTCTGTGAAAAAATATCTGCAGAGAGAAACATAGTGGTCATGGTAATGATTATAATTAGCTTCTTTTTCATTTTTTGATTTGTTAATTTGTTAACCTATAAATCCTCTGAGACCATTGAGGACCATTTGAATCCCAATGGTTGCAACAATAAGGCCAAATATCCTGACAAGCGGATTTAAGAGATTGAACCTTTCAAGAAATCTCCCGATTTGTGCAGCGTATATCATAAAGATCAGGTTTATTCCTAAAGAGAGGACAATAGCTATTATTGTTGAGATGTGACCATAATCTGCGGGGAAAGTTACTGCTGCTGTGATGGTAGCGGGACCTGCTATCATAGGAAGTGCAATTGGAACTGCGGATATCTCTCTAAGACTAAGTTGTTTTTCAATATTTATAAATGTCCCTTTTTGTAGTCCGTTCAGTCCATTATAAAAAAGAACGACGCCACAAGTTACCTGGAATGCGTAAATCTCAATTCTGAAAACATCATGGAGAATTGCCTGGCCTGAAAAGAGAAAAATTAAAAGGATTAAAAGAGCAGTGATGGTTGCTTTTACAGATATAAATCTTGTGGATTTGATATCAAACTGTTTTTGCAGAGATGTAACTACAAATACCTTTTGAAAAGGATTTACAAGAGCTATCATTGCAATAAAACAGTTGATTATTAAGTTGAAAGAGAGATCCATTTTTTTTAGTGAAATTTATTTTGTTATTACCTCTAAATTAGTCATTTTTCTCTACTCATATGTTGTTTAGAAATTTCTATAAAAATATTTTTAAAAAAATAATATAAGGCACATAATTTGCATAGTAGATGCAATACTTTTTCTTTCACATTGTAAGCAAAAAGTAATAAATTATAACTTATTATTACTCAAAAGGTGCTATGAATAAAAAAACTATTGTAACCGGGGTTATTGGAGCGGATGTTCACGCAGTGGGCAATAAAATTCTTGCCTTTGCACTTGAGCAGGCCGGATATAATGTTGTAAACCTGGGTGTGATGGTATCTCAGGAGGAGTACATTGAGGCTGCTCTTGAAACAAATGCTGACGCAATTCTTGTTTCATCTCTATACGGACACGGAGAGATAGACTGTAATGGTTTAAGGGAGAAGTGCAATGAGGCAGGCCTTAAAAACATCCCTTTACTGGCAGGCGGAAACCTTGTTGTTGGGAAACAGGATTTTGCAGAGGTAGAGAAGAGGTTTATGGAGATGGGATTCACAAAGGTGTATCCTCCGGGAACTCAGCCGGAAACAACACTTGAAGATTTAAAATTAATGCTGGGATAGAGATGATCTACCTCACTGCAGATATTGGCAGCACATACACTAAACTAGTCGCGATTGACACATTGAGCGGCAGTATTATCGGAACGGCGTGCGCCTTCACTACCATTGAAACCGATGTTAGGGAGGGTTTCTACGCCGCTCTTAATAAACTGGAGAGCTCTGCCGGTAAATTGGCATACGACCAGTTACTCTGCTGCAGCAGTGCTGCCGGTGGGTTAAAGATGGTTGCGCTTGGGCTTGTTCCGGAATTGACTGCAAAAGCAGCCAGATTAGCAGCATCCAGTGCCGGAGCCAAAGTTGTAAAAACATACTCATTTGAAATTTCCAAAGCCGAGCAGCTGGAAATTGAGAACATTTCTCCTGATCTTGTCTTGCTTTGCGGAGGAACAGATGGCGGGAATAAAGAGGTTATAACTGCCAATGCCAAGAGGTTGTGTGACATTCAGGGTAATTTTGCAATTGTTATAGCCGGTAACAAAAGTGCCTCTCATGAATTACAGGAGATTTTTGAAAATTCCGGAAAGGAGTTTGTCATTACAGAGAATGTGATGCCGGAGTTCAATAAACTTAATATTGAACCTGCCAGAAAAAGGATAGAGGAGCTCTTTATAAGCAGAATTATTGATGCAAAAGGTCTCTCTTCCCTGCAAAAGATGTGCAGCCATGAGATTATACCCACACCGCTAGCTGTAATGAGGGCGTGTGAGCTTCTGAGCAAAGGTGCTGATGAAGAGTCCGGAATAGGAGATTTGCTGGCAGTTGATCTTGGAGGAGCAACAACAGATATATATTCTATGAGTGATGGACATCCATCTCTGGATAACATGCTCTCCAAAGGGCTGCCCGAGCCATACGCAAAAAGGAGTGTTGAGGGAGACCTTGGCATGAGATACAGTTTAAGCTCACTTAAAGATGTTACTGATGTGAAGATTATCTCTGCTTATGCCGATGTTTCAAAAGAGGAGGCAGAGAGCTGGATATCCAGATGTTTGTCTAATCCGGATATAGTTGCAGAACCCGGCACACCTCAGCAGAGGGTGGAGGAGGCAGTTGCAAGAATTGCTGTGGAGGTAGCAACAGAGAGACATTCAGGGATTGTCGAGAGTGTTTATACCCCTCTTGGACAGATGTTTGCCCTTACCGGAAAGGATTTGTCTGAGGTGCCTGCTGTAATTGGAATAGGTGGAGCAATAATTAACAGTCAGAATCCTACCTCAATTCTTGAAGGTGCCAGGTATAACACCCAAAGATATATGTATGCAAAGCCAAGAAACCCCAGATACATGGTTGATGCTAAATATATATTTGCATCAATGGGGCTGCTGAGTAATGCAAATAAGTCCCTTGCCCTTAGAATAATAAAGAAAGAGTTAAAAAATATATAATAAACAGAGTTTAAAAGATGGAAATCAAAAACAAGAGGATTTCGGACGACCAGTTTTTTGCTGAACGCAAAGAGGTGTTAAAGCAATGGCCTACCGGTCAGGGAGTTGATTTTGACGATGCTGTAAAATATCAGAAAGCTATTGCGGATACAAAAAGATTCGGCAACAAACTTGAAGCAGCTGATAAGAGTGGTGAGACACTTATCCAGCCAAGGGCAGGAGTTGCTCTTTATGAGGAGCACATTAAACTGCTAAAATTTTTAGAAAATGAGGGAGAGGCGGATCTTCTGCCAACGACTGTTGACAGCTACACAAGGCTCAACAGATATACCGAGGCTCAGACAGGTATTGAGAAGAGCAGGGAGACAGGCCGTTCTATGCTTAACGGATTTCCAATTGTAAACTACGGAGTTGAGATATGCCGAGAGGTTACATCCTCACTTGACTCGCCGGTTCAGGTTCGTCACGGAACTCCTGACGCCAGACTTTTGACCGAGATTTCAATAGCAGGTGGATTTACATCTTATGAGGGTGGTGGTATTTCATACAATATCCCTTACTCAAAGAACCATTCTCTTGAAAAAACCATAGCCCACTGGCAATATGCAGACAGACTTGTCGGGATGTACGAAGAGGCAGGGGTATCCATAAACAGAGAGCCATTCGGCCCTCTTACCGGAACTCTTGTTGCTCCGTGTATATCAAATTCTGTTGCTGTACTTGAGTCTCTTCTGGCTGCAGAGCAGGGTGTGAAGGACATAACAGTTGGTTATGGTCAGTGCGGAAACCTTATTCAGGATGTTGCTGCCATTCGCTCACTTAAGATGATGACAAGAGAGTACCTTGACAAGTTTGGATACAAAGATGTGAGGGTTACTACAGTATTTCACCAGTGGATGGGAGGCTTCCCTCAGGATGAGTCCAAATCATTTGGGGTTATATCATGGGGAGCAGCTGCAGCAGTTCTTGCTAAGGCAACAAAAGTTATTGTTAAGACTCCTCACGAGGCTATGGGTGTCCCTACAAAAGAGGCAAATGCATCCGGACTGAGAGCAACCAAACAGCTCACTTCAATGCTTAAAGACCAGAGCTTTACTGAGATACCTGCTGTGATTGCAGAAAGTAATATAATTATGCAGGAGATGAGATGTATTTTAGGCAAAGTTGAGGAGCTTGGTAAAGGTGATTTTGCAATAGGTACAGTGGCAGCTTTTGAAGCCGGAATTATTGATATTCCTTTTGCTCCAAGCAGATTTAACGCAGGAAAGGTTATGCCTGCAAGAGACAATTCAGGAGCAGTCAGACTTCTTGAGATTGGTAATATTCCATTCACAAAGGATTTAAGAGATTTCCACAGAGAGAAGCTGGAGCAGAGGGCTGCATTTGAGAATCGCCCGGTGAGTTTCCAGATGGTAATTGATGATGTATATGCAATAGGAAAGGGATTCCTTGTAGGAAGACCTAAATAGTATAAAGGAGTTTAGTATGAAAATAGTAAAGGTAATTTGTTCAGCCGGAAAGACCGGATTCTTCTTTGACGACCAAAAGGCCATTAAGGCAGGAGCTAAGAATGATGGTGCATTTTATGAAGGTGCACCTTCAACAGAGGGTTTCACAGCAGTAAGACAGGCTGGTGAGTCAATATCGGTACTCTTTGTTCTTGAGAACGGAGCTGTTGCTCACGGAGATTGTGCCGCTGTCCAGTACTCAGGCGCAGGCGGCAGAGATCCGCTGTTTCTCGCTAAGGAGTTTATTCCACTTATTGAAAAGGAGATAGCTCCCCTTTATGAAGGTAGAGAGATTACCTCATTCAGAGAGATGGCTGACCTGGTAGACAAAAGTAAAAGTCCTTCAACCGGTAAACAATATCATACAGCAATTCGTTACGGTATAACACAGGCTTGCCTGGATGCAGTTGCAAAGAGCAAATCAAAGCTTATGGCTCAGATTATAGCAGACGAATACGGAACAGAGATATCTGAAAAGATGATTCCAATCTTTACTCAATCAGGAGATGACAGATACCTTAATGCAGACAAAATGATTATGAAGGCAGCACAGGTTCTTCCACATGCGTTATTTAACCATGTTGAAGGTAAAGTGGGTCTGAAGGGTGAGAAGATTGCAGCATATATCGAGTGGCTGAGGGACAGAATAATTAAACTTAAGCCATTTGAATCATATCATCCTACAATTCATATTGATGTTTACGGGACACTTAGTCAGGTTTTTAACAATGATTTTGAGAAAATTGCTGACTATGTGGGAGAGCTTTCCAAAATTGCCGAGCCATTCCATCTAAGAGTAGAGGGACCAGTGGATATGGGGGAGAGAGAGGCACAAATTGAGGCACTTAAGGTGATAAGAGAGCATATGGAGAGAAAGGGTATAAAGGCCGAGATAGTTGCAGATGAGTGGTGTAATACACTTGAGGACATAATTGATTTTACTAAGGCAAAAGCTGGTCACATGGCTCAGATTAAGACTCCGGACCTTGGAGGTATCAACAACTCAATTGAGGCAGTACTCTATTGCAAAAGCCACGGAATGGGAGCATATTTAGGTGGAACCTGCAACGAGACAAATCGTTCAGCAGAGGTTTGTGCCCACATAGCAATGGCTACCTCTCCTGTTCAGTATCTGGCAAAGCCGGGTATGGGAGTAGATGAGGGTTATATGATTGTTTTCAATGAAATGAGCAGGATATCTGCTCTAAAAAATATTCTTTAGTATGGAAGAGATGAGAATTCTGTCGCCTACGGCGATACTTGGGTACGGATTTCCGATGGAGTCCTTCAAGGAGGGAATGAAACGCAAACCACATGTAATAGCTGTGGATGCCGGATCGACAGACCCGGGACCTTACTATCTTGGTGCAGGAAAATCCTTCACAGACAAAAACTCTGTAAAGAGAGACCTGGCTATTATGATACCGGCTGCTATTGAGGCAGGTATTCCGGTAATAATTGGGACAGCCGGTGGAAGCGGCGGAAGGCCTCATGTTGATCTTACCATTGAAATTGTTAAAGAGATAGCTAAAGAGCAGTCACTAACCTTTAAACTAGCTGTTATTCAGTCTGAATTTGACAAAGAGTTTGTAAAAGAGAAGATTCGCAAAGGAGATATCTCTCCACTTTTCCCTGCAAAAGAGATTTCAGAAGCAGATGTTGAAGAGTCTGTAAGAATAGTTGCCCAGATGGGTGAGGAGCCATTTATTAAGGCTCTTGAGGGTGGTGCGAATGTTATTTTGGCAGGCCGCTCTTACGATCCGTCTGTCTTCTCGGCACTTGCAATAAAAGAGGGATTTGACAAGGGTCTTGCGATACACCTGGGTAAAATTCTTGAGTGCGCAGCAATTGCTGCCTCTCCGGGAAGTGGCAGCGACTGTATGTTTGGTTATCTGAGAAAAGATGGTTTTGTACTGGAGCCACTATCACCTATTCGTAAGTGTACAACTCTGTCTGTTGCTGCACATACTCTTTATGAGAAGACAAATCCCTATATTCTTCCGGGTCCGGGAGGTGCTATAAATCTCCACGAATCAAGTTTCACCCAGATTGCTGACAACATGGTTGAGGTAAAAGGGAGTAAGTTTGTACCAACTGAAGAGTACTTTGTTAAACTTGAAGGTGTAAGGAGAGTTGGATTCAGAACCATATCCTGTGCTGCAGCAAAGGATCCTGTGATGATATCTCAGATTGATAAAATTGTAGAGAGCGTAAAGGAGAGGGTTAAGAATAACTTTGAGCATTACGGAATTACCGATTTCTTCCTTGATTTTAAAATCTACGGAAAGAATGGTGTAATGGCTATGTTCCCTAATCTTGAACAACAGGTTTCTCACGAACTTATGATTATTATCGAGGCAGTAGCACCAACGCAGGATCAGGCAGATACTATCTGTGGGTTTGCAAGGAGTACAATGCTTCACTATGGTTATGAGGGCAGAATTTCAACCGCCGGCAACCTGGCCTTCCCGTTCTCTCCATCGGACTGCAAAGTTGGAGAGGTATTTGAATTTAATGTTTATCACCTTATGAGGGTGGATGATCCTGCAGAGTTGTTCCCTGTTAATTACATTCAGTTCACAAAGGGCTGCTAAAAAAAGGAGATAGTTATGGAATACAAATTAATTGATATTGCATCTGTTATAAGGAGCAAAAATTCCGGTCCTTACGAATTGACTTTTGACATTATATTCAAGGATGTAGAGATGTACAAAAGGGTTAAAGAGGTTAAGGCAATTGACGGCAAACTATTTGCATCGCTTTACGAAATTGAGGAGAGCGATATAATTAGCCTGGTCTATTTTGACCCGGCAAAGGCCGTAAAAATTACTATTGTCCGCCCTATTCCATCGGGAGCACTTGGTGAGACTGATGTTTACGGAGCACAGCAGCATGCACCTCTTATGAAGATGACATTAACTCTTTAAAAGGATTTGTCTTATGCAAAATCTACTTCAGGAATACTCGGTCTCATCACAATATTTTGCCCCGAGAGGGCGTGAGCGGCTTATGTTTCTCGGCGAGCAGATTGCGCAGAGACACCTCCAGTTTAACGACAGATTAATAGGAATTGTTGGAGACGCAGGTTCGGGGAAATCCTCTTTAATAAAGGGGATGTTTCCCGGACTTGAGCTCTCAAATGACGATGATGTACTTAACCCGCGTAAAATTATGCAGGTGAGGGAGGGGCTGGATGATCTGAAAGATTCGGGCTCGTATCATATTGATATGAGGTTCCAGACAGCATTTACCCAGATGTACGAAATTGTTGATTTTGTTAAAAATGTACTCTCCAGAAAGAGAAGGGTAATTGTGGAACATTTTGATCTTTTATACCCTGCACTTGGAATCAATGCAGACATTATAGTTGGCATTGGAGAGGAGATAATTGTAACAAGGCCAAGTGTCTTTGGCCCACTTCCCGGAAGTATATACGAGATTGTCCATAAGTCTCTTACATACAGAAAAATGGCTCATACTGCAGAGGATGTGACAATGCAGATTCTGGAGGAGGAGTTTGATATTTGTCACGATTGTTACTTTAGCTCAGACATTAGAAAAGGCTTTGTTTTAAAATTCCCTCAAGAGCCTTTTATTGACCTTGGCAGGCTGTCCAAAAGAATTAAAGAGACGCTGGATCTTGCAATGCCCGTTTCATATTATGATGAGAACCATATTAAGATTGGGGAAAAGATAGTTGTATGTGATGGTCCCAGGTTGCATGTAAGCAATACCTCTAAAGTTCTGAATTTTTCGCTTGTGCAGAGACTTGTTAAAGACCCAAGGACATCAACATGGTGTCTGGTGGGACTTATTGATAATAATTCAGATGAGCTGGAGAACAGAAACACAGTCCACTTCTTAAAAAGAAAAGATTAAATACAAAATGAGAGAGATAAAGGCAGATCAAATTACAGAGTTGGTAGAGAAACTCTGCATTGAGGCAAATTGTGTTATTACGGATGATATCCGTGCTTGTCTTGGTAGTTGTATGAAAAGTGAAACCTCTCCGCTTGGGAGAGAGATTCTTGGAACTCTTGTGGAGAATGCAAGAATTGCAGAGGATGAGATGAGTCCAATTTGCCAGGATACCGGGATGACAGTTGTATTTGTAACCATGGGGCAGGATATTAAAATTGAGGGAGGTTTTATTGAGGATGCCATTAACGAAGGTGTGAGAAGAGGTTATGAAAAGGGTTATCTGCGCAAGTCTGTGGTAAAGGATCCCCTGGAGAGGGTAAATACAAAGGATAATACCCCTGCAGTAATTCATTTTGAGATTGTAAAGGGTGATGAATTTCATATTACAGTTGCACCAAAAGGATTTGGCAGTGAGAATATGAGTCAGTTAAAAATGTTAAAACCAAGCCAGGGTATAAAGGGTGTTAAGGACTTTGTTATTAAAACAGTAGAGGAGGCGGGACCAAATCCTTGCCCTCCCATTATTGTAGGTGTGGGGATTGGAGGTACAATGGAGAAGAGCGCGCTGCTTAGTAAAAAGGCTCTGCTGAGAGCAGTTGGTACTCCAAGCGATAAACCTCATCTTGCGGCCCTTGAGGCAGAACTTCTGGAGACAGTAAACTCACTAGGCATAGGACCTGCCGGTCTTGGAGGGGAGACTACAGCCCTTGGAGTCCACATACTATCATACCCAACTCATATTGCCGGGCTTCCTGTATCTGTAAATATCGGATGCCATGCTACAAGGCATGCAGAGGGGAGCTTGTAATAATTAACAAATTTAATAAATCAGAGATATGACCCAGGAGAGAACAGAACTCACAACTCCGTTATGTGAAAATGATATTAAGAGTCTCAAGGCCGGAGATATGGTCTATATTTCCGGTAAGATCTACACAGCAAGGGATGCCGCTCATAAAAGACTCAGCGAACTTATTGAAGAGGGGGTTGAAATGCCATTTGATTTCAATGGTGCTGTGGTTTTTTATGCCGGACCATGCCCTGCAAAACCTGGAAGACCTATAGGATCAGTAGGTCCTACCACAAGCGGAAGAATGGATCTCTACTCCCCTAAACTGATTGAGAGGGGATTAAAGTTCATGATTGGGAAGGGTCTGAGAAGTAAAGAGGTTTCCGATGCAATTGTTGAAAACAGAGGTCTCTATTTTGCAGCAATTGGTGGTGCCGCAGCTCTGATGGCAAAATGTGTCGTAAGCGCTCAGGTTATTGCATTTGAGGAGTTGGGTACCGAGGCAGTGAGGGAACTTATTGTAAAGGATATGCCTGTTATTGTAGCGATTGATTCTGAGGGCAATGATATATACAAACAGAGGAAAAGTTTATAGTTTGTAATCCGGGTACTCTATCTCTGTAAGAAAGAGCGGGTGAGCTGGAACGGAGTTGCCGGCAGAGGATCGGTTTTTAAGTTTCATCACCTCAATTATCCATTCGGGCTCTTGTCTGCCTCTGCCAATTTCCAGCATTGTGCCAACAAGTGCTCTTACCATGTTTCTAAGGTATCTGTTTGCAGTTATTGTGAACTTATAAGATATATCATCTCCGTTTGAAAGAGGAGATTCTGATTCCCAAAGTGCTTTTGTTACAGTACAGATATTTGTCTTTGCATCTGTGTGAAGTTTAGCCATAGAGGTAAAGTCAAAAGTTCCTGTTATATATCCGGCTGCACGGTTCATTTTATCTATATCAAGTATGTATGGATAGAAATATGAGTACTCATTAAGGAAGGGGGATTTGTTAGAGTGAACATAGTAAATATATGTTCTGGATAATGCATCAAATCTGGCGTGAGCAACATCAGGAACCTGCCAGATGTCATGAACAACTATGTCAGTTGGAAGAATGGCATTAATTTTGAAAATCGTTCTCTGTGGCTCTTCAAACAGTGCCAGTGTGTCAGATGAGAGGTCAAAGTGTGCAATATAGTTGACTGCACTCACCCCTGTATCTGTTCTTCCGGCACCTGTGACCTGGATTTTCTCTTTGAACCATATGGTCAATGCACGCTCCAGAGTCTCCTGCACTGACGGATGCCCCGGCTGAACCTGCCACCCGTTGTAGTTTCTGCCGTTGTATGACAATTTGATGAAGAGACGCATTAATTAAATAGTTAAATTCGCAAGATATTCAATATTGATACAAAAATATAAAAAATAGAGAGACTGTTATGGAAAGCGTCAATATCAAAGAGCTCAATGAAAAGATTCAGAGAGAGAGCGCATTCGTAGATATGGTTACCCTTGAGATGAACAAGGTAATTGTAGGGCAGAAACAACTGGTTGAAAATCTGCTTATAGGCCTGCTTGCAAATGGGCATATTTTGCTGGAAGGGGTTCCCGGGCTGGCAAAAACTCTGGCCATCAATACACTTGCCTCAATTGTGGATGCTAAGTTCAGCAGAATCCAGTTCACTCCGGACCTGTTGCCCGCAGACTTAATCGGAACACTTATATACAGCCAGAAGCAAGAGGAGTTTAAAATTCGCAAGGGTCCCATCTTTGCAAATTTTGTGCTTGCAGATGAGATTAACAGATCTCCTGCTAAGGTACAGAGTGCCCTTCTTGAGGCTATGCAGGAGAGACAGGTAACCATTGGAGATAACAGTTTTAAGCTACCGGAGCCTTTTTTGGTAATGGCAACTCAGAATCCAATTGAGCAGGAGGGGACATATCCGCTACCGGAGGCTCAGGTAGACCGTTTTATGCTTAAGGTAGTTGTAAATTATCCAAAAAAGGAGGAGGAGAAACTAATAATCAGGATGAACAACAGTGGGAAATTCCCTGTTGCAAACTCTGTTATTAAACCTGAAGATATACTAAGGGCCAGGGAGGTTGTCAGAGAGGTATATATGGACGAGAAGATAGAGAGATACATTGTTGATATTGTTTTTGCAACAAGAACTCCTGAAGAGTACGGTCTCTCCAGATTAAAAAATCTGATCTCATACGGAGGTTCACCTCGTGCAAGTATAAATCTTGCGATGGCAGCAAAGGCATATGCATTTATAAGAAGAAGGGGATATGTTATACCTGAAGATGTAAGGGCTGTTTGCTATGAAGTTCTGAGACACAGAATAGGGCTCACTTACGAGGCAGAGGCAGAAAATATTACTTCAGAGAACATCATAACTGAGATAATGAACGCTGTGGAGGTTCCTTAATATGGACAACGATCTTTTAAAAAAGGTAAGAAAAATTGAGATTAAGACCAGGGGGCTCTCAAGACAGATCTTTGCAGGCGAGTACCACTCGGCCTTTAAAGGGAGGGGGATGGCTTTCAGCGAGGTAAGAGAGTACCAGCCGGGGGATGATGTAAGAAGTATGGACTGGAATGTAACAGCCAGACTAAACACCCCATATGTAAAGGTATTTGAGGAGGAGAGGGAGCTTACCGTAATGCTTCTGGTTGATGTGAGCGCCTTCAGAATGTTTGGTACAATGGTTAAAACAAAGAGAGACCTGATAACTGAAATATCTGCAGTGCTCTCTTTCTCTGCATCTGCAAATAATGACAAAGTGGGAGCTCTTTTCTTCAGTTCAAAGGTGGAGAAGTTTATCCCTCCCAAAAAGGGGAGAAGTCATCTGCTAAGAATTATAAGAGAACTTCTAGAATTTGAGCCGCAGGAATCCGGGACAGATGTTGGAGAGGCTCTCAGGTATCTTACAAATGCAATAAAGAGAAGGTGCACAGCGTTTCTAATCTCTGACCTGATGGATTTTGACATAGATTTCAATCCAAACTGGCACGAAGCTCTTAAGATAGCTGTTAACAGACACGAAATTTCAGTAATTTCAGTCTACGATCCAAGAGAGAGGGAGTTGCCGGATATTGGCTTGGTAAAACTTAAAGATTCTGAGAGTGGAGAGGAGATGTGGGTAGATACATCCAGTAAAAGGGTGAGAGAGTATTTTACCAGCTGGAATTCAAAATCAGCAACTGCAATAAATACTACTCTGCTCAGGTACGGAGTAGATCAGGTTCAGATACCAACCAACGGAGATTTTGTTAAGGGACTAGTTACACTGTTCAAAAACAGATAGTACAGATGAATCAAAGAGATACATTGCTTATAGGAGATCAGGCTACATTTGCCTTTAAAACAAAAGTTCCGGCAGGTTCCCGTTTTTCATTGCAGAGTCTGCAAAGAGACCTGGGTAATGGAGTTGAACTGGCCGGTTCTCCAAAGATGGATACACTAAGCTCAGACAGTAACGTAACTGAGATTCAGACATCATTTACATTTACATCATTTGACAGCGGATCTCATGTTATTCCGGTAATAAACGGCTACCTGGAGAATCCGGATGGAACAATTGATACTGTTAAGTTTGATGCAGGCAAACTTGAGGTCACCACAATTCAGATTGACACTACAACTTACAAGCCTTTTGATGTCAAGGATCAGATGACATATCCTTACACAGTTAAGGAGTTTCTCCCCTGGATTGGTCTCCTGGTTGCATTAATTGCATTATTAGTTATTGCTGTAAGATTGTGGCGTAGATGGAGAGAGAAAAGGGCTCTCTTTATTAAGCCAGCTGAGCCTGACTCACCATATATCGCAGCACTTAAAGAGCTTGAGAACATAAGAAAAGAGAGGTTGTGGCAGAACAATCAGATGAAGCTTTATTATACCAGAATTACTGATGTTCTCAGAGAGTATATAGAGGCGAGATTTGCTCTTCAGGCTATGGAGAAGACATCGGCAGAGATACTCACGGAGCTGATACCTGCCGGGATTGATAAGAGTGATTACAACTCTCTCAAGGAGCTTCTTGAGGTAGCGGACTTAGTTAAATTTGCAAAATATATTGCAACTGAATCAGAAAATGAAAATGCTATTCCGGCTGCTATTAGGTTTATTAGTTCAACTGCAATAAAGAAGGAGGAGTAGATATGTTTTTTGAATATCCAAGCGTTCTTTACCTGGAACTATTGCTCTTTCCAATTGCTCTCCTTTATTTATGGAGAGAGCTCAGAGGCGGAGTACCCACACTCAGGGTTTCAAATACTTCTCCATGGAGAGGTAGAGGTGGATTCGTGAAAAAATATTCCAGGCATCTGCCTTTTATTGCAAGATTGTTTGCAATAGCTGCATTAATTCTAGCTATTGCAAGACCGAGAAGTTCTCAGGATTTTGAGAAGGTAAACACTGAGGGGATAGATATTGTTCTCACCCTTGATGTCTCTACATCTATGCTGGCAAGAGATTTTAACCCGGACAGAATTAGTGCTGCAAAAGACATAGCAATTGAGTTTATTGCACAGAGGCCCTCTGACAGAATGGGGGTGGTTGTTTTTGCGGGAGAGAGCTTTACACAGTGCCCTCTTACAACAGACAGACCCACGCTGATTAACCTGCTTAAGGAGATAGAGACCGGGCTGATTGAGGATGGGACTGCAATTGGCAATGGTCTTGCCACTGCGGTAGCGAGACTGAAGGATTCTCCTGCCCCCAGCAGGGTTGTTATTCTATTGACAGATGGTGTTAACAACAGAGGAGAGATAACCCCTCTGATGGCAGCAGAGATAGCAAAAACATACGGAATCAGAGTATACACAATAGGTGTTGGTGCAATGGGGATGGCACCATATCCGGTTATAACACCATTTGGAGTTGAAGTACAGCAGGTAAAAGTGGAGATAGACGAGCCTCTTTTGCAAGATATTGCAAACCAGACAGGAGGTAAGTATTTCAGAGCAACTGACAACACCAAGTTACTTGAGATATATGGAGAGATTAATAAAATGGAGAGAAGCAGAACAACAGTTGACTCCTTTCCTGTATATAAAGAGCTCTTTATGAAGTTTGCTCTAATTGCAATGTTTTTTCTGCTCTTTGAGTTGGTTATAAGAATATTTGTAATCAGAAAATTGCCATAAGATGATACAATTCGCACAAATAGAATATCTTGCACTCATACTGTTAATACCTTTTTTGTATATCTTCTACGGAGTATCGAGAAGAGCCCGAAGAAAGAGGCTGAACAGGTTTGGCGAAAGGCTTCTGGTTGAGAGGCTGATGCCTGATGCCTCAAAGAGCAGAGGTTGGGTAAAGATCACCCTCTTCTCTGCAGCTCTCTTCTTTTTTGCAGTTGGATTATCCAGACCTCAGCTTGGAGCAAGGCTTAAGGAGGTTGAGACTACAGGCGTGGAGATTATTCTTGCACTGGATGTATCAAACTCAATGCTTGCAGAGGACTATACCCCAAACAGACTTGAAAGGGCAAAACTTGCAATATCAAGACTTGTTGACAAGATGAAGCAGGACAGAGTCGGCCTTATTGTTTTTGCCGGCAAAGCCTTTGTTCAGCTGCCAATAACAGCAGATTACATATCGGCAAAAATCTTCCTGAACTCAATATCCACATCATCAGTTCCTGTACAGGGGACTGCAATGGGTGATGCAATTCTTACTGCAATCAGAGGATTCAGCCTGGAGAGTGCAAACAGCAGAGCAATTATACTTATTACTGACGGAGAGAATCATGAAGATGATCCTGTGCAGGCGGCTAAAGAGGCCATTAATCTGGGTATTCCTGTTTTTGCCATTGGCATTGGAACAGAGGGGGGAAAGCCGATTCCTGCCGGTAACGGAGAACTGTTAAAAGATAAAGATGGGAATATTGTAGTGACTAAACTTGATGAGAAAACATTAACTGAGGTAGTTGAAGCCGGTGGAGGTGCTTATATCAGAGCAGGTAACTCAGATTTTGGACTTGAGGCAATAGTCGATAAGATTCATAATATGGATAAACAGAAGTATAAATCTGTTGTATTTGAAGATTTTGACGAACAGTATATGTATTTCTTTGCAATAGCCCTCTTTTTCCTCCTTGTTGAGTTCCTGATTGGAGAGAAGAGGGGGAGAAACCTTTTTAAAAGTGTAAGGAGGAGATAGCGAAATGAGAAGAGTCTTTATATTGATAATTTTACTATTCGTGTCATCCCTGGCCTCAGCTCAGAAGGAGAGGTGGGATGTAAGAAAAGGGAACAGGTTATATAATAAGGGTGAATATCAGCAGGCCGAGATAAATTACAGAAAAGCACTGGGAAAGGACTCACTCTCTGTTAAGGCAAGATACAATCTTGCCAATGTATTGTACAGAAATCAGAACGCAGCTGCAGCAGAGCAGGAGGTCTCCAGGCTATTATCGGATTCTACAGGTGTGTCAATTACTGATAATGACGCTGCAAACATATTTCATAACAAGGGAAACTACTCTCTTTCACAAAAAAAATGGAGTGAAGCAGTAGAGTCTTACAAAAATTCCCTGAGAATAAATCCTTCAGATATGGAGACCAAGTCTAATCTGGCTTATGCTCAGAAAATGCTGCAAAACGAGCAGGATAAGAACCAGAATAATGATCAGAATAAAGACCAGAACAAGGACCAAGATAAAGATCAAAATAAGGATGATAATAAAGATCAGAATCAGGATCAGAACAAGGAGCAAAATAATGATCAGAAACAGAATCAAAACCAGCCCCCTAAAATAACACCACAGGCTGCACAGCAGATGCTTCAGGCTATACAAAACAAAGAGAATGAGACTCAGGATAAGGTGAAAAAGGAGAAGGCTAAACTTTATGAGCGTCAACAGAGGGAGAAGAATTGGTAATGAAAAAAATTAACTGTCAGATGAAAAGATACACTGCAATGCTCCTGTTTTTAATAACAGGACTTACATCTTTTGCTCAAGTTTCGTTTCACACAGATGCACCCAGAGTTGTAGAGATTGATGAGAGTTTCAGGGTTGTATTTGTTTCCAATGCGGACCCATCCTCTTTTGAACCACCTGTAATTAACGGGTTTGATATCCTTGCAGGCCCTACATCCTCCAGGATGAGTTCTACCCAAATAATTAACGGCAAGAGAACTGAGTCATTTGAGGTAAGTTACACATATATTCTGCAGGCTAAAACAACGGGAAAATTTACAATTTCTGCAGCAACAGTGACAATAGATGGAAAGAGGTACTCGAGCCAACCTGTAACAATTGAGGTGGTTAAAGCCTCCGGTGATAAGAAATCGGATGGTTCATCTTCAGCCGCCACTGTTGGAAGTAATGACATACTGCTGAGACTCTCCCTTAGCAAGACTCGCGTCGTAAAGGGAGAACCTCTTGTAGCAACACTAAAGCTCTACACAAAGGTTCCTATTTCCGGATTTGAGGATGTGAAATTCCCCTCATTTAATGGCTTCTGGAGCCAGGAGCTGGAGACACCCCAGAATATTGAGTTTGTCAGAGAGAATGTGAATGGAACCATATACAACGCAGCTGTTCTAAGAAGGTATAATCTTATTCCTCAGCAAACAGGGCAAATTCAGATAGATCCCTCTGAACTTGTATGTATTGTTCAGATAAGAAATCAGAGCAGTGCTCCCAGATCTGTATTTGATGATTTTTTCAGCGATTATCAAACAGTCAGAAAGAGGATTTCTGCACCGGCAAGCCGTATTAATGTTGACCCGTTGCCCTCAGGCGCTCCCGCCTCCTTCAACGGAGCAGTGGGAGAGTTCCGGATGCAGGCATCTTTTACCCGGGACTCACTTAATGCAAACGAGGCTCTCTCTCTTATAATAAAAATTAACGGAACAGGAAACATTAACCTGGTTGAGGCACCTAAAGTTGAATTTCCCGCAGATTTTGAACGGTATGATGTCAAAACATCAGGGAATAAGGAGTTTGAATACCCTCTTATCCCAAGAGGGCCGGGAGAGTTTGTAATCGCACCTGTGGAGTTCAGTTACTACGATATTGCAAAAAGAAAATATGTAACATTAAAATCGGGAGAACTTAAAGTAAAGGTGGGAGGAGAGGCCGGAGGCAGTACATCATACAGCGGTCAAATGCTCCCGGCCGGAGTTAATAAACAGGCAGTAAGAAGCCTGGGTGACGATGTAAGATATATTAAAACCGGTGCCTCCGGTTTATCAAAAGGTAATCCGATGTTTTTCGGGACCCTTTCATACTTACTCTCATTACTTCTCATATTTACAGCCTGGTTTATGGCCAGACGAATACTTGATAAACATATTGAGAGGAACAGAGATATCGCAGGTTTAAGAAACAGAAAAGCTGAAAAGGTGGCTAAGGGCAGGCTTAAAATTGCAGAGGGTTTACTTAAGCAGAATATATACTCGGCCTTTTACGAAGAGCTTTATAAAGCTCTCCTGGGGTATGCCTCAGATAAATTCTCTCTCTCTCCGGCAGATTTGTCAAGAGAGAAGATAAAAGATGCTCTCTCGGTGGCTGGGATTGAGGAGAGTGTAACTTCAGAATTTATGGAGCTTATGGATAGATGTGAATATGCAAGATATGCACCAGATTCTGCTGAGGGTGAAATGGAGAACAATTATAAAAAGGCTATGAAACTAATTACATCTCTTGAGGGAAGAAAATCAGGCAAATCGGGAGTTAAGATGAAAGGAGCTCTTTTATTAATCTTTTTGCTTAGTGCACTTTCACTTCAATCTGCAGAAACTCCTGACCACAGAGAGCTTTGGAATAGCGGAAATGAGAAATATATTCAGGGTGATTTCACTTCAGCTCTTGAGAATTATCTTAAGATTGAGGAGTTGGGATACAGCTCTTCTCAGCTGACATACAATATTGGAAATACATATTTTAAGCTGGGAGAGAACGGAAAGGCAATACTCTATTTTGAGCGGACTCTTAAACTTGATCCTTCAGATGGTGATGCAGAGAGAAATCTTGCACTTGCAAAAGAGTATACACTTGATAAGATAGAGAGTGTCCCGGAGTTTATTCTCACAACCTGGATACGAGAGGCCGGCTATGTGTTCTCTTCAAATGGCTGGGCAATGTTATCTCTGCTTTTTGCAGGAATCTTTGCTCTCCTGATACTGCTCTTCAGATACGCAACCACATCCCGGATAAGAAAGGCCTCGTTTTTTTCTGGTGCAACAGCGCTTCTCTTTGCAATAGTTTCTGTTATGTTTGCATGGAATCAGAAAAGTGATTTTACATCACACGATACTGCAATAATCATGAAGCCTGTAAGTTCTGTAAAGAGCTCTCCGGATAATTCTGGAAAGACACTCTTTATTCTCCACGAGGGGACTAAGGTTAAACTGCTGGAACAAATTGGCGGCTGGCAGAGAGTGGAGCTCTCTGACGGCCGCCAAGGCTGGATTATCTCTGTAGATATTGAGATAATCTAATTATAGAGACCTTTTCTTGAGAGAATTTTATCCTGATTTGCCAGGTTGTAAAGAACAACTGCCATAACTGTGGATGTATGCTCCATATATTCTGGAATAGACATATTGTAGGTGTCTCTCTCTGTATGCCATATCTCACCATAGTTAAAATCATACCCTTTAGGATCTGCGTTTCCAAAGCTGATTGTGGGAACTCCGTTTATTGCAAAATGTGCATGGTCGCTCCCTCCTGCAGTTGTAGGTTTTGGTCTGGCTTCTCCTTCTCGCTTATACAGTGTGAAAGGAAATTCCTGATTTATCTCGTTGAGTCTTGATGTTGCCTGTTTAAAGGCATCAAACATTGCGGGAGGAACTGTTATACTATTTGTAATTGTTGGACCACCATCCCTGTTAAAATAGTTGGAAATATTTTCAAGTTTATCCTTACTGTTTTCAACCCAAAATTTTGAACCCCAGAGACCAAATTCCTCTCCGGCCCACAAACAGAATACAATTGAGCGTCTTGGTTTTCCTCCGGCCTGCATAATCATCCTTGCAGCCTCAAGATTTGGAGCTACACCTGTTCCGCAATCAACGCCTCCTGTAGCGACATCAAATGCATCAAGGTGCCCTCCGGACATAACATATTCGTCCGGAAATTCAGTACCCCTGATTATCCCGAGAACATTGTGATATTTAACAGGTCCTGGTTTGAAATGATTTCTTATGTCAAATTCCAGCTGAAAATATCTGCGCTCATTAACCATCTGTTCAATTACTTTGAACTGATGTTCACTAAGTTTAATATCCGGACAAGTTGGAAGTTCGTCCCAGCTCATATACTCAATATTCTTTCTGTCATAAAGAGCTCTGATAGGAACATGTGAAGATTGAATAATCCCCAAAATTCCGGCATCACGCATCTCTTTGTAGAATAATGCAGGTGCATCTTTAAGAGGTTTTTTTTCAAGCTGAGGTTTTTGAGGGTTCGCCCTGTTAATTCTCATTATTGAGTCATTGTATCTCTGAATTTTCAGATTTTCCTGAATAATCTGCGATCTTAGTGTATCACCATACTCTGAATAATCAACAGGCCACCCCTCATTTATACCTGTAATAAGAACCCAGGCCCCTTTAAGTTTACCCTTCATCCTTTCAAACTCGGCTCTGCTTTTAGGCTCCTTTACCACATGTCCCCTCTGAACCCCTTTGGTGCCTGAAGTATAAGATGGAGTTGCAAAATGGAGAACCATCCCGTTTTCTGACAGCATTCTTCCAAACCACGGGCCCCTGTTGAATCCAACAGGAAGTTGACCAACCTCCTGGACTACCACCTCAAGCCCCCATTTTTTATACAAATCGGCTGCCCAGTAGGTAGCGTTCTCGTAGGCATCAGATCCAAGCAAGCGGCCGCCGATACGATTTGTGAGTACATCAAGATGATGCATGGTCCTGTTATCGGTTTGGCCGATTTTAATAATATTTGATACCACATTGTCGTGGTCTGAGGCCGACATCTGAGCCTTGGGTTGTGCTATAGTCTGCCCTGCGAAAAGTAGTGTAACAGCAACTATAAGTGCTGTTTTCTTTTTGAAGTTTATCATTTATCAATGGTTTTGTACAAATTTAGAATTATTTTTGTCTGATGGAGAAGAAAAAACTTAAGATACCGCACACATTTGTAATAATTTTTGCACTTATAATAATTAGTGCCATTGTTACCTTTATTGTTCCCGGAGGGGAGTATGTGAAGATTACACAAGGAGATTCTGAAATTCTTGAGTTCAGGTACATAGATAACCAGCCACAAAGCTGGCAAATTTTAACAGCCTTCTATAAGGGATTTACCAGACAAGCCGGAATTATAGTCTTTATTCTGGTAATTGGGGCGGCTTTCTGGGTTGTTAACTCTGTTAAGGCAATTGATGCCGGAATTGAGTCCTTTCTCCGTTTTACAAAAGGTCTTGAGAGGTACACTCTGCTAAGAAAAGTGGGAGTTAATAATATTGTTCTTCTGCTTATAATGACTCTTTTCAGTCTTTTTGGAGCAGTCTTTGGTATGAGCGAAGAGACAATTGCTTTTGCTGTATTGCTGATTCCTTTGGCAATTTCAATGGGATATGACTCAATAGTAGGAGTTTCACTGGTATATGTTGCAGCTCATGTGGGGTTTGCAGGGGCAATCCTTAATCCTTTTACAATAGGAATAGCTCAGGATATTGCCGGATTACCTCTCTTTTCCGGAATTGAATACAGACTCTTCTGCTGGATGGTTCTTAACATAATCACTTTTACATTTGTGCTTCTTTATGCTGCCAAAATTAAGAAAAATCCTCTTAAATCTCCTGTTTATGAAGAAGATGCATACTGGAGGGGACGAGCAGAGAGTGAGAACTCTCAAATTGAGTATCATACTCCTCGTGCAGCCTGGGTGAGTTTTGCAATTGCATTTGTATCCCTGGCTCTATTCTCACTATTTTACTACCACACTACAATAAAAATTGGAAACAGCTCATTTGATATACCTGCTCTGATACCGGCTCTGACTCTTCTTTTTGGCTTGACAGGCATCTTCTCCCTGAGAAAATCAGTACATTTTTATGTACTCAATCTCCTCTTCTTTACAATATTATTCCTGGTTGTAGGCGTAATGGGATACGGCTGGTATATAGGAGAGATATCGGCACTCTTTCTGGCTCTTGGAATTCTTAGCGGTATAGCTGCAGGGTATAGTGGAAATGAAATAGTCTCAAAACTTAACGAGGGTGCAAGGGATATACTCTCTGCAGCGGTAGTTGTGGGACTCGCAGCAGGAATTATTGTGATTCTGGAAGAGGGTAGGGTTATTAACACAATACTTCACGAAATGTCGCTTGCAATGGATGGAGCAGGCAAAGGCGGCTCTCTGGGAGTAATGTATCTTATTCAGACATTTATAAATATTGTTATTCCATCTGCTAGTGCAAAGGCAGCTATAACAATGCCTATTATGGCCCCTTTCTCTGATCTTATAGGGGTATCAAGACAGGCAACGGTACTTGCTTTCCAGTTTGGAGACGGATTTACAAATATGATTACTCCAACATCAGGAGTTCTTATTGCAGTTCTTTCAATTGCGAGAATACCCTATGCCAAGTGGTTTAAATGGGTTTGGCCATTTATACTGCTTCTGATAATAGTGGGATTTTTACTTCTGCTTCCTACAGTAAGCTTAGAGCTTAACGGATTCTAAAGTAAAAGTATATCTGCCGTAGTTTGGTGAATCGGACTCAACAGGTATTCTGAACATGGCTCCCTCTGATTTTACTGACGCCCCTTTTGGAGGAAGTGCAGGGAAAGCTCCTGTTGCAGAGTGTGTAAGGCAGGCCTTAACCCAGTCTTCATTAACACCAAATTCGTGGTAAAGATCGTCCGGACGGTAGTGGTCAGGTTCCAGACCATTCAGATAATGGCCTTTCCCGTCAATATTCACTGAGAAAAATGCTATAGGCAGGAATATGTATTCAGGATTATCATAGTTGTTTTCAGGATAAGATAATACATACATACCGTTTGGTTTTCCATATGTAGTTGTACCTACCTGAATTACATCCATAAGCGGTTTGAAGCCGTTGATTATTACCTCACTTGCAGATGCTGTACCTTTGCTGCCCAGTATATAAATACGCTCAAGGTCAAGTGAACCGGCAATTCTCTTGATTATTGTCATGTTCTCTACCTTATTGTCCAGAGAGGAGTATTTGTCGTTATGCTCTCTTTTTGCAATTAGTTTACCATCTGCTGATGCAGAGGCAATGTAATTTGCGAGGAGCTGAGTGGCTCTTCCGTCTCCTCCGCCATTATACCTCAGGTCAAGTATAAGGTGTTTAATGCCGGCCGTTTTGAATATTGCCATTGCATCGTCAATATCCTTAAGCATATATGCATTGAAAGTATAGTAGTTAAAGTATCCTACAGATTTAGTAAGACCGGGGAACTCTTTTGAGGTGTAAACCTCTCTTGCAAAGTATGACCTGGTACTAATCTCTCTGGCAGAGGTTGTAAAGGTTTTGGAAACATTATTCAGATCCTTAAAAGTAAAAGTATTGGTTGACTTTGCCATTTCAGAATTAAATGTGTTGTTTCTTACAAGGTCCATAACAGGAGTATTATTGACATGTGTAAGTTCCCACCCTCTTTTTACTCCGTTTTCAGACATTGGGGTATTTGGGAATACATATTTAACCCTTATTGAGTAGTCATTAAAATATTCTACAGGTTGGGCATAACTTGCTCCATAACTAGTAGAGACGCCGGCATTATCGTCAAGGTACTCTTCTCCGGTCATCATCCATGACCATCTGTCCTGGGAGACAAGATGCCTGTCAAAGTAGTCAAAAACATCAGGTGATAAAGAGTGACTTATATTTGCAGGGACATCTTTATACCAGTAGTAAACATCGTGCATCAAATCGCTTACATAAGTATAAAGCTTTGTCTTTTTTGTATCCGGCTTAATTTGCTCAATAATTTCCTCCGGATCGCATGAGGTTAAAGATATACCAAGTGCAATAATAGTAGCAGCTACGATAACAAGCCTTTTTCTAAATCCAATTTTCATTTTTTCTATAATTCTTTAATACAAATTTAAACAAAATTGCTGATTCTATGTTCTTAATACAAACACAGAAACATATTATAATATTATAAAGAAATCATGAAAGATCTTTTTTCAATTGAGACAAAAGGAATTTTTGCAGCCAAAGGTAATCCGCTTACACTTCTGGGAAACCAGATTAAGCCGGGGGATGCTGCCCCTGAAATTATTGCTTCAGACAATACACTGAAGGATGTAAAACTATCGGACTTCAAGGGAAAGGTAGTTGTAGTAAGCGTATTTCCATCAATTGACACCGGTGTGTGTGCAACCCAAACCCGCACATTCAACAAAAGGGCAACAGAATTATCTGAAGATGTTGTAATTCTGACAATGTCAAAAGACCTTCCGTTTGCTCTTGGAAGATTTTGTGCCGCTGAAGGCATAAACAACATTCATACTCTCTCAGATTTCAAATTCTCAAAGTTTGGTCTTGAGTATGGATTCCTGGTAAAGGAGAACCAGCTGCTCGCCAGAGGTGTTGTGGTTATTGACAAAAACGGAGTGGTGAAGTATAAGGAGATAACCAAGGATATTCTGGATGAGCCAAACTACGACCTTGCAATTGCTGCCGTTAAGGAGCTTTTGTAGGTCTTCGCTCATTTATTGAGTGATTATTTGTTATTAGTTAAGTGGTGCGGGGCTGACCAAAATTTCTTTTGGTCAGCCCTTTTTTAGTATTTAGTCTTCTTAATAGCCAGATGAACTGTTACAGCAATTGCAACAACTCCAAGGAAGATTCTTATATGGAGGTTATCTGTTGCAAAGATAGCTGTAGTGCCAATGGTTATCCAGAGCAGGGAGATAGTCTTGATTTTGAGTCTGAATGGAATACCCTCTTTTGAGAGATATGAGTGGATGTATGGACCCAGGTATCTGTTGTTAAGCAGCCATTTCAATCTGCTGTATGAGGAGTTCATATAGAAATAGACCGCCAGAAGCAGAAAAGGGGTGGTGGGGATTAGGGGCAGGAAAATGCCGATAGTAGCCAGAGCAACAAAAACTGATGCCAGTATTATATATAGAATGCGTCTCAAATAGTCAATTTTTTTATCTTTGCAAAGATACCTACTTTAAACTAAACTTTTCTTTAACTAAACTCTCACTATGGAAAATTTTGCAGCCTTTATTGACAAGGTCAGCTCTGCCCTATGGGGATGGCCGATGATTATTCTTCTTTTGGGTACTCACATTTACCTGACAATTATTCTCAAGTTCCCCCAAAGAAAAATTTTTACGGCAATCCGACTGTCAGTTACAAAGGATAAGGCTGCATCGGGTGATGTAAGTCAGTTTGGAGCACTGGCCACTTCGCTGGCTGCAACAATTGGAACCGGCAATATAATCGGTGTGGCAACCGCGGTAGCACTGGGTGGTCCGGGAGCGGTACTTTGGATGTGGATAACAGGGATATTCGGCATAGCAACAAAATACTCTGAGGGTCTGCTGGCAATTAAATACAGAGTTAAAACTGCTGACGGGACTATGCTGGGTGGTCCGATGTATGCTCTTGAAAAAGGGCTAAAGCTCAAGTGGCTGGCAATTCTCTTCAGTATTTTTACGGCTATTGCTGCATTTGGAATTGGTAATACTGTACAGGCTAACTCAATATCTCTACTTGTCAACGAAACTTTTGCCGTTAGTACTACAGCTACAGGCATTATTTTAAGTATAGCTGTTGCGCTGGTTATTCTTTTTGGAGTTAAGGGTATTGCTAAAGTAAGCGGCACTCTGGTCCCTTTTATGGCGATATTTTATGTAGCCGGTTGCGTATATATTCTAGTAGTTAACAGTGCATTCCTGGGTGAAACTCTCAGAGTTATATTTGAATCTGCATTTTCAGCAAAAGCTGCAGGTGGCGGTTTTATAGGTACTACAGTTATGATGGCAGCCCGATTCGGAATTGCCAGAGGTCTCTTCTCGAACGAGTCGGGACTCGGCTCGGCACCAATTGTAGCAGCAGCTGCTCAGACACGGAATCCGGTGCGTCAGGCCCTGGTCTCTTCAACCGGCACATTCTGGGATACCGTGGTGGTATGTGCTTTGACCGGGCTTGTACTGGTGAGTTCCATAATTGCTCATCCGGATATTGATCATACTCAGGGAGCTGCACTTACAAAGGCTGCTTTCTCCAAAATTCCTTATGTAGGTTCATGGATCCTGACGATAGGCATAATAACCTTTGCCTTTTCTACTATATTAGGATGGTCCTACTACGGGGAGAAGGCGGTAGAGTATTTAGGCGGGAAAAAGATTATAATCTATTACAGACTTGCTTGGATTGCAGCTGTTTTTGCAGGCTCAGTCCTGAACCTATCCCTCGTCTGGGGTATAGCAGACAGTATGAATGCCCTTATGGCCATCCCTAACCTTGTCGCTTTGCTACTGCTCTCAGGAGTGCTTATAAAAGAGACAAACAAATACCTCTGGTCCCACCATCTTGATGACGAAGGGGTGTAACCGTGCCCTGGCCCTGCCCTGGCCTTGACCCTGACCGTGCCGTGGCCCGGCCGCATCCTGACCGTGACCCGGCAAAGGCCAGCTGGTAGCCGCCCGGCCGACCTACTACCTCAGGGGTAATTGGCCAATTAGCTGAATAATAACAACTTACAAAAATTGGCATTTTTGCATAAGTATCTCATTATAAAATTATTGGCCAATTACCCCTGAGGTAGTAGGTCGGTCGGAGGTCGCAACGGTGTTTTTAATAAAGGTGTAGCTTACTTGAAAAAGATTTGCAAGCTGAATATATGTAGCATTAGTTTCAAATGCAAAAATTCTTATAAGATGAACTAATTCATCACGATTTATTTCGCTTAGTGACTTTTCTTCTAGTATTGACTTTAATTTTTCTGCCAGTTGAGAATATGTAACTTTGATACCCAGATCTTTCTCCTCTCTAAAATCATCCAAATCACCGCTTGGTGAAATGAGAAAATTCTCAAACTCAATAATGCTATTGAAATATAATTTGACTACAGAATCATTAATCTTCAAAAGACTATTGTTATTAATTTTATAGTTATAATATTGATTTGCAGAAGACCAGCTATAGTCAAACGGATGTCTGACAATATGTGATTTAACCGGATTATTTAAGATATACTTAACACAATCTAAGACTTTAACAAGATTGATTTTTGGTGAACTGGAAAAGGGGCCGTTACACAAATTGCCACTTTTCTTTTGTTTAAAATTGTACCATTTTACATAGCTAACCATGTAATTCGTTACAAAATCTGAAAGATGATGTGTTTTAGCAAGGATATGCCAATGATTATCCATAACTACATACGCATAGATTTCTGTAGCGAATTTCTTAGCGCTTCTTGCTACACACTTCAGAAAAACATCTTTATCCTGGTTATCGTAAAAGATTATTATTCTTGAATTTGCCTGCTGGTAAATGTGATATATACCTGTCTCGGTAATAGCTCTTTTTTTTCTCATCGCCTCAATCTCCCTCTTCTAATTAGAAACTTGAATAAAGATAATTATTTTTCAGATCTTACCCAAAACACAAGAAAGATACTACCTCAGGGGTAATTGGCCACAAAGTTGATAACAAAGGAGTTGTGAAAAACGGCTCTTTTATGCAAAAAGCTTAATATCAATTATTTGGCCAATTACCCCTGAGGTAGTATCTGCTGCTGCTGCTGCTCTGCGCTCTGCTGCTCTGCTGCTGCTTTGCTGTTGCTGCCTACTTCAAAAAGCTGTACTTTTTACCATAGTCCAGCATCTGCTGGAGGAAGTCTGCGGGGTATTCAATTTTGTAGTCTGTAATTTTGCCATCCTTCTCTACAGGGATTATGTCAGGATTGATGAATCCGCCGTATGGCTTGAGGTTGAGAGAGGCGTAACGATCTCTGACCTCTTTGTGAAGAGCAGGATCTATGTTTACAGCATATGTCTCAATGAGTTTTTTACCGGCTGCATAGTCACCCTCAGATTTAACCCTCTGGAGTTCTGCAAGCAGATCCCCAAAGAGACCTCGCAGCTTTGCGTAGTCGTTTATAACGAAGTATGTTTTATTATCTCTTACACGCTTTTCAATTACATCAGCACCGCCTTCGCCGGCACCTTTACCCTTCTCAAAACACCACTCGGCAATAAGCTTTCTTCCCTGCATATGAGCCTGTGTAACACTCTTTCCCAGCTCAACCCTTACAAACTGAGTCATTAGACCATTGCGGATGTAGGAGATGTAAGAGGCTTTATAAGCCTCGGCGTCAGGCATAATGCCAAGCTCCACAAGTTTTGTGTCAGGCATATAGTATAGTGCAAAAATATCTGCGCGGGCCTCCTCAAGAGCAGAAGAGTGGTCCTTTAACGCACCTGCAGCTGTTCCGGGGCGGAGCTGTCCGGACGCATGTCCCAGACACTCGTGCATATCTGTATGGAGATTATTTGTAACAGAACCATACTGCTTTATAAGAGCACTCTCGGCCTCATCCCATGAGAACTCGGCAGTCATACTCTTTGGAGCCTCCTCAGCCGCCTTGTCGTAAGCCTCTGATATGTTTGCAATGGTTACCGATTTTGAGCCATGTTCTTTCCTTATCCAGTCTGCATTAGGCAGGTTTATGCCGAGAGGGGATGTCGGATGGCAGTCGCCTCCCAGCTGAGCTACAGTAATTACCTTTGCCGAAACACCCTTCACCTCTTTTTTCTTGTATTCTGCACTTACCGGAGAGTTGTCTTCAAACCATTGAGCATTGTTGCTTATAATTTCAGTTCTTTTTGAAGCCTCTATATCCTTGAAGTTGACCACAGCCTCCCATGTCGCCTTCATCCCCAGAGGGTCATTATAATCTTCAATGAATCCGTTTATAAAATCCACCTGACTGTCAGTATCCTTTACCCAGGCGATGTTGTATTCATCCCATGTGTTAAGGTCGCCGGTGCGGTAATAATCAATCAACTTAGCGATGTAACCTCTCTGAATATCATTCTCGGCTACGGCAGATGCCTTCTCAAGATGTTCAATTATCTTATCGATTGCCGCACCATAAAGGCCGCCTGATTTATAGACCTCCTCCTGAACAACACCACCTCTCTTGACAAGTCTTGAATTAAGACCATAAGATATTGGAGTCTCATCCTTTGGATCTGCCATTTTTGCATAAAAAGTCTCGGCCTCAGCCCTGCTTACGCTATCATAAAAGTTCACCGAACTCCCCAGCAGAAGATCACCCTCGCCGGTTATGTTTTTTCTGTAAGGATAGAGTGCCGGATCAAACAGCATAGGAATCAGCTCCTCCTTAAGCTCAGATTGTCCGCTCTCATCCATCAGCTTAGCAAAATACTCCTGAGAGCATCCCGGAATAAACTTCTCCTCTGCATAGTGGTGATGTATTCCGTTGCTGAAAAACACCCTCTTTGCATATACCACAAACTCCTTCCAGTCAGAACTCTCTTTCTCCCCTGAATAATTCTCAAATATTCCCTCGAGCGCCTTTCTTATTTTAATACCATGCTTGAAATTCTGATCCCAGAAAATATCACGGCCCGCCTTTGCAGCCTCACTCAGGTGGTAGATATACTCCTTCTGCTGAAGAGTAAGAGAGTCCCAGCCCGGTATTCTGTATCGGATAACCTTTAAGTCTGCGAATTCATCCGCAAGATATCTGAACGGCTCCTCCTTTACGGCGCCATCCTTGCAGGAAGCTGCAAACAGTCCTGCTAAAGTTGCAATGAGCATAAATCTGAAAATTTTCATGATTAATTGAAATTTTGTAAAAATTGTCACAAAGATAATAAACCTAGGTGTATATTTGCCGCCGGTTATTGTGAAAAGGTCATTGTAATGAGCGGAATATATACAATTCTTTTACTTGTTGTTGCAAATGTCTTTATGACCTTTGCCTGGTACGGACACCTGAAACTGCAGGAGATGGGCAAGATAACTGACTGGCCACTCTTTGCCGTTATTTTATTCTCGTGGTCAATAGCATTTTTTGAATATGCTGTTCAGATTCCTGCAAACCGGATAGGATATCTTGGCAACGGGGGCCCTTTCTCTCTCATGCAACTTAAGATTATTCAGGAGATAATTACCCTTGTTGTCTTCTCGGTTTTTTCAATTGTGGTTTTCAAAACTCAGATTCAGTGGAACCACTTTGCAGCATTTCTTTGCCTTATTCTTGCCGTCTATTTCGTCTTTATGAAGTAACAACTGACGGCAATTTTATTGTAATAACAGAGCCGTTCTGAGAGCCGGACTCTGCAGATATGGAACCACCCATTGAGGCAGCTACCTCCCGGCATTTCTCAATGCTTATAATTGAACTCCGCTCTGAAGGTGATTTTATCTCTTTATGATTAATTACAAACAAGGCATTGTTATTCTCCCTGAATATTTTGATATGGATATCTCCCATTCCGTCAGAAAGCCTTATCATATATGAAATCATAGACCTGAGCAGAGCTCGGGTTGCAGAGGGGTCACAGAAAATTTTAACATCAGGGGAGGATTTTATGGAGATTCTCATCTCAGGTTGTTTGTACATCCCCGCGAGATCTTCAACGGCTGCCTTTCCTTCAGATTCAAGTGACAGTAGTGAAGGAGATGGTGTATGCTCACCCGATGCATAATTATGGATGAATGCATAATCCTCTGATTGGATGGATGCAGTTCTGGATATTTTATAAATTATTTTCAGTTGATTCTCAATATCTGTCTTCTCCAGAATATGAATATTCCTTATAAGCGATGCGGCAAAATCGGCAACAGCAGCAGTGTACGACCTTCCCTCAGCTATCTCGGCAATGACACTCTCCGGTTTAATACTTTTTCTTTCACCAATCTGTATAAGAGGTTTATTTTTGCTGGCTAGCATCTGCCTGAAAATAGCCTTGTTTGCTACTGTTTTAGGAGGGGTTATATCCCTTGCTGTAATATAGATCTTGTCACTGTCAAATCTTGTGATTTTCCAGTTGAATAATTTATACTCACCACCTTTATGCTTTATTCTGCAGTCAATCTCATCAATAAAATCATCTGTTGTGTTCTCAACTACAGTTGTAAACATCAGCTGGTCATCAGGATATATTAGTGTAGCCAGGCTGTTTGATGATAGCTCAATGAATTTATAATCAAGGGCATTTTCAAGCCTCTTGTTTGATTTAATAAGTTTCCCCTCGTTATCTGCAAGACAGAACATATCCCCCGTGAGTTCTGCCATTCTCTCAACCTCCTTCTCTCTCATAAGTCTCAGAGTCTCCTCAAGTTTGGATGTTGAGAGCTTTCTGCTTACGCAAATCATCTCCATATCTCCATTTGCTGCAAGCTGAAACCGTCCCTGTATCTCAACATTTATTTCGTTTCCATCTTTGCACCTCTGTTTGACCTCAAGAAAGAAAGGGGTATCCTGGTCCGGCTTTCTAAGAAACTCTGATTCAGCCTCATGTATAGCCTGCTCAAACACAGATCTGGACTCTTGAGCCAGTGTATCAAGGAGGGTCTGGCTCATCGCTTCATCAACGGAGTATCCTCTCATGCTCGTAACAGACGGGCTTACATAAAGATGGGTCCCCTGAGTCATATTATAAACACATACAACCTCCTGAATATTGTCAGCGAGAAGCCTGTACATATATTTACTTCTTGTAAGCTCTCTCTCTGTTGTTTTAAGAGTGCCCTGATCCAGCATTATATAGTGGGCCTTTATAAAGGAGCCCGATTCACTCTCAGCCCCGGAATAGAGCAGAAAATCGGCATATTCACCGCTCTTTTTTCTGATTTTATAAGTTCTGAAATCTGAACCAAGTTTTGACCTGAACTCCCTGTATGTCTTTGGGAATATGTTTTTCTGATTGTCCGGAAGAAGATCTCCAAAAAAGACCCCCTCAACATCCCCTTTAGAGTACTCTGTCAAGTTGCACCATAGTTCATTAACACTTATGAAGACTCCGTTTTTATCGAGTGTAAAATAGGCAACAGGAAGTTCGCCAATATTTACCTGATCTGTAAAAATATGTTGCATGGGGATTAGTGATTAAATATATTATTGAGAGTTGGGAATAGATAGTTTAAACGAACTTCCTGCACCAGCTGTGCTTACGGCAGACAGTGATGCACCGTTTAGTTCTGCAAGCTCTTTGCTAATTGAGAGACCAAGTCCTTTTGATTTAATAGGGTCCCAAATATCCTGCAGTGCAGATTCTGAAATACCATCTCCTGTATCAGAGACAATAAAGTTTGTTGATTTTTCTGAAATAGCTACTTCAAGGATAATTCTGCCCCCTTTGTGAGTGAATTTGACGGCATTTGAAAAGAGATTCCTAATAATAGTCTTAATCATATTCTTGTCTGCAAAAACAGGATAGGATTCTTCTTTTTGCCTGCACTCTACACTAATACCCTTGGCCTCTGCAGAAATTTTAAGATATTGTATCAATAGTTCGCAAATCTCTGTTAAATCAAACATCTCTTTGCATATTGACAATTTGCCAACCTTCAGTTTTGACCATAGCAGAATATCCTCAAGAAGAAATAGCGTTTTTTCAGAGGCATCGTGAATATAATGAGCTTGTTCTTTTACCTCATCATTAGACATAGAACCGATGTTTTCTACAAGATATTGAGAAAACCCAAGAAGAGTATTGAAAGGGTTTCTTAGATCGTGTGCAAGAATTGATATAAACTGATCTTTATCTCTGTTAGCAGCCTCAAGATTGGCAGCCAGAAACTCTAGCTCCTTCTGCCTCTCCTTATTTTCACTCATATCTCTGGCAGAGGAGAAGACATTCCCGTTTGGAAGGATAACCGAGTCCCAGTTAAACCAAATATAACTGCCCTCCTTTGACTTATATCTGTTCTCAAAAGATTTAACCATATCCCCCTTCAAAATTCTCTTGAAAGTCTCAGCAGTTATCACTTTGTCTTCCGGATGTACAAGTTCAAAAAAGTTGGGATGTGTGTAAATCTCTTCAAGTGAGTACCCAAGAACTCTGCTCCAAGATTCGTTTAACTTTAGAAAACGCCCGTTTTGATCGACAACAGAGAGCATATCATTAGTCACTCTGAACATGTCTTCAAGCTCTGTGCTTTTCATATCCGTGTATTCTTTTGACCAATAAAGGTAATAATTTAAATCACTTACTTTAATTGTATTTTTTCATAGATTAATAAGGTCAGATATTTTTAGAATTATTTTGCTGATTGTATCCAGTCTTTTAGGGAGCCTCCCCATTCTTTTAACTCTTGCTTTAAGCTTTTCAGAGAGGACTTTCAGAGACTCTCCATCTGATTTAATTTTTGAAGCTGCCTCTTCACCAACTCTTTTCACAACCTCCCTCTCTTTTTTTATGAGTGCTGCTGAGGCCTCCTCCAGCCGTAAAACATCCTCCTCTCTGCCCCTTTTTACGGCAGAGATTCTCAGCTTTTCCACCTCTTCAATTGATTTGCGAATCTTTGCAAGCTCAGCAGCTACAGTGCCGGTTATCCCCTTTTTTGCCATTTTCTTACAATTTTACTAAGTTTTTCAACCTCATAGCCAAACTCTTTTATTGCTTCCAGCTGTTCAAAAAGAGATATACCCTCTTTTATCTGAGCGGCCATCTTTCCGTGTGCCCTTCTTAATGAGCCCACCGATGTAACAGTAGAGCTCCTCAGTTTATCCAGGTTAGCAGATTTTTCCAGGAGAGAGCAGAACCTTCTGTCTTCATTAATATCGCCCCCTCTTATACCTACATATGAAAGATAATTATTTACAAGCATCTTCTGTTCGTGATCTATCAAGGCTTTTATACTCTCGTCTTTCAGCAGAGTCTCTAATGATCTGCATATCTCTTGGACTAAAGTATCTCCGGAGGGGATGAATTTTGTAATAGCATTTGCCCTTGCCCTGGAGGCATTAAGCTGAGCTCCGTAGCCAATAATCCTTGCTGCAGATGAGATAATCCCTGATGTAACAGGTTGTGCCAATTTTAAGGAGTTGAAAGAGATAATAAGAGAGTCAATAGCCCTTCCTGCAGAGCGAATCTCCCTTCCGGGATCAATAACTCTGTTTTCGTGAGCTAATGATTTAAGCGCAGAAGAGTAGTCAGATAATATTTTCAGAGAGATATCGGTACCCTTTGCAATTTTTTCCTGACTCTTTTTAAAACCGGAAATTTCCACCAGCTCTGCAACTCTCTTTTCAGGAGAGGTTAGAGAGGAGGCATACCAAATTGAACTCTCCTCTCTGATTTTTGCCATTTCCAGAAATAGTAGGGAGGGATAGGCAGAAAAGCTGTCACAGGTTTGGGCGAAAGTGGCTACCCCCTCAAGCTGAGCTTTAGAGAGAGAAGAGCAGCCACCGGATAAAGCAGCTGCTCCTATAGCAAAAATTAATAAAATGTTTTTAAAAATTCTGTTTCTCATATTTAAGTCTTTGTAACTCAAATATAAGCAAAATTATTTTAGAATTTTATTCCAATAATAATTCCTGAACGAATTCCTGCCCAGGGACCGGTTAAATCCATCCTCACATTATTAGAGGTGACGGTAACTGTTTTCTCAACCATAGGTATATCCATCTCTTCAAGTTCCCTTTTTACAGTAGGGATATCCTCCTGTGAAATTGCCGGGGTTGGAATGCCGTTAATTACACCACTGCTTACACCGTATGCTGCGCCCAGGAGCCACCAGTCCAGAGATACATGTTTACCGAGTGCCCATTGTACACCAAACATAATTCCACCGGTATGAGAAGTAAGACTACCTGACAAATCAATTTTTTGTGTCTGTGCCATCTGCCCCTCTTCATCTCCAATTTCAAAGGAGAATTCGAGATTTTGCGCCTCATAAGAGGCATATCTGTAATATGGGGCTATGTAAAAGCCTCTTCCGTAACCCTTTTTACCCAGATAGAATCTGATCTCAGGAGTAATGGAGTAGTTGGCAAACTGAGCAGTATTAAACATATCAATAGTTTCCTGATCTTCAAATTTTGCCATGTCAATAATTGTGCTTTTAAAAGGTACAGTGGTATATGGCATAAATCTGAAGGAGACGGCAGCAGAAATACTTTTTGATAGTACTCTTTCATACTGTAAGGAGTAATTCTTAAGCAGAAGAGATGTGAGGTTAAATTTTACAAAATTCATCTGAGGTTTGGCGCTCTCTTGAGCCCTGACGGTAAAGACCGAGCATAATATTAATGCTGTGACGGCTAGAAGCTTTTTCATGGTTTCAAATTATTAGAAATCCGGAATAAATTTAGGTTAAAAAATTGTTATTAAGAATTTTTTTTAACTTGCTCTATAAATTTCAATAAACAAATGGCTACTATGGTTATGAAGAATCTAAAAATCAAATTAATGAGCATTGGTGTAACAGCGATTGCACTAATGGGATTTTCATCTGCTTACGGATTATCAGGTATTGTCCCTCAGCCTGTCTCTCAGATTCAGGGCAAGGGTACATTTTCTATAACCAAAGAGACTAAGTTTTTGTTCAATTTTTCAGGAAATCACAGGGATAATATATTTAATGTAATTTCCTCTCACTTTATGAGATTTTATGGTATTCAGGCTGCCTCACCTGCTTTTACTGAAAAGTATGTAAAGGGATCTGTATGTTTCATTTTAGATGAGAAGTCAGGAATTGCTCCTGAGGGTTACAGACTGGATATTGACAAATCAGGGATAAAGGCTGTTGCCTCAACATTCAACGGACTCTTTTATGCTGCTCAATCTCTGACTCAGCTTATGCCTGCAGAAGAGAAGAGAATGGAGAGTATTACGGTTGATGCAGTTAAAATTCAGGATGCACCAAGATTTCCGTGGAGAGGACTTCATCTTGATGTTTGCCGTCACTTTATGCCAAAACAATTTGTGCTGAGGTATATTGATTATATGGCAATGCATAAGTTCAATACATTTCATTTCCATTTAACCGAGGATCAGGGATGGAGAATTGAGATTAAAAAATATCCAAAACTAACTGAGATAGGATCAAAGAGAAAAGAGACTCTTATTGGCAGAAATTTTGGCCCTGATGCAAAGTTTGATGGTAAGCCTCACGGTGGATTTTATACTCAGGAGGATATAAAAGAGATTGTAGACTATGCAGCAAAAAGATATATTACGGTTGTCCCTGAGATAGAGATGCCGGGTCACGCCCTGGCAGCTCTTGCCTCCTATCCGGAACTGGGTTGTACAGGAGGTCCGTATGAGACTGCTACAAAATGGGGTGTCTTTAATGACATAATATGTGCAGGTAAAGAGAGCACATTTGAGTTTCTTCAGGGGGTGCTAGATGAGGTAATTGAACTTTTCCCCTCTAAACTTATCCATATTGGAGGAGATGAGGCACCCAAACATAACTGGAAGGAGTGTCCTCTTTGTCAGGAGAGGATAAAAAAGGAGGGGCTTAAAGATGAGCACGAACTCCAGAGCTGGTTTATTACCAGAATTGAGAAATACCTCAATTCAAAGGGGAGAAATATAATAGGCTGGGATGAAATTCTTGAAGGCGGGCTTGCTCCAAATGCGGCAGTAATGTCGTGGAGAGGAGAGGCAGGCGGCATAGAGGCAGCAAAATCGGGCCATTATGTAGTAATGTCTCCCGGCTCACACTGCTATCTGGACCACTATCAGGCAGATCCTGCATCACAACCACTTGCAATAGGGGGCTTTACATCGCTTGCTAAGATTTACTCTTACGAACCTGTTCCGGCCGCACTGAACGCAGACGAGGCAAAATATATTATGGGGGCCCAGGGGAATGTATGGACCGAATATATGCCAAATTCCGCCCATGTGGAGTATATGGTATATCCAAGAGCAGCGGCCCTCAGTGAGGTGGTCTGGTCACCTAAAGAGAGCCGCAACTATGATTCATTTAAGGAGAGGATGAAGAGTATGGTTCTTCGTTACTATACATACGGAATAAACTTCTCCAGGGTAGAGTTTTTCTAAAGTGAAACAGCCGGAAGGAGTTCCCTGTAAAAAACTGAATTCAGAAATATCCGGGTACTGCCGTGCCAGTAGCCTCGGAACGAAGGGTCGTCCGCCAGAATTACTATGCCTCTTCCTGTAAGTATAGCAGGGGTGTCAGAAAATATACCTTTATACCTCTTCTGCAGGAATCCGCTTAAAAGAGGCTCTTTTGTATACCTTGCGGGTACGGCAAATCTGTTTTTAGGCTCTGCAAAAACAACATCTCTGCTTTTGAAAAGTGGGAGGGATTCGCTCTCAATTCCGTAAGAGACCGGACTTGTTTTGTCCAGTGATGCCTCCAGAATTATTCCGTTCACCCTGGAGGCACCCCTCTGCTCCTGAAAATGTTCGTAAGTACCATCTGCAATTTTGAAGGTATCTCTCTTCTCTGTAACAATTTTAATATTTGCCAGCCCCAATTCGTTAACAGTTCTTAATGCTGAGCCAATAGCTATTAAGGTATTTCCAGTCTCTCCATTCCAGCTTGAAAGCCTGTTTTTAATCGTCTGGCTAATTTGAATATTACCTGTAAAAACTATGACATTGTATTTTGAGAGATCTCCCGGAGACTCTGCATCAATAAGTGAGACAGGTATCCCCAGCCTGTAATCAAACAGATGCCATATCTCACCAACTGTGCCGTATGATGCACCTCTGCCGGTAATAACTGCAACAGATGGTTTTGATATAACTCTGAAGTGGTTACTTCCCGGATCTGTATCCCCTTCACTCTGGCCGGCACTGCAACTGAAGGCTTTAATTCCGGCTCCTCTGTACTTTTTCAGAGCATCAATCAAAATAGAGTTTAATTTATCAGCCGGTATCTTTTGCTGGGCAACCGGAATCATCAGAGTACCTCTGTTAAATTGCCTCTCGCTGCCATTTGCTTTGTAACTAAATGGTTTATCGGCAACCTTTACGATAACTCCGTTGTCTAAAAGCCGGTATATCAAACTATATGAGTAGAGGTCCGATGTCTCCACAAGGTACATATATCTGCTAACACCGGGCATATCCATATTTGCCATCCTGTCAAATTCACTATCTCCTGTAACAGGTTTCCCAAGAAGAGATGAGCTCTCCTTAACCTCGGCATAAGAGATATTCATTGCCAGTGGTACTGTCCATGCAGATATGTCGTAAAATGTCGTATCCCTGAATGTTAGATTTCTTTCAAAGATGGTTCTTACAACTGAGTATTGTTGCTGCTGAACCGGAACAATCCATGAGTTGCCGGGGGTAAATGTTTTTCCGTTAATTTTAACCTCCTTCGAAATATTATAAACTCTAATATCGTGAGCTCTCAGCATCCTGTAAAGCTCCCGACTGAGTGAAATATCACCTTCTGAACCAAATATATACCCCTGAACTAAATCCTTCTCTGCCATCCTCTTTCTCTCGGCAAAAAAGTTCCTCTGATAATCCATAAGTTCGCCCCTCATCTCCACTCCCGCTTTCAGGGCACTGAACGAGTTAAAAACCTGGTTGCGGACATTGTCAGAGAGTGTCACAACAATACCATTTCTCTCCCTTGCAACACCTCTTGGATTGGGCTGTTCATAAAGGATGCCTATTGCTCCCGATAGGTCCGGCAGGGTAGAGCCTTTGCCGGTATAGAAGTCATCAAAATCCTCTTTTGAGAAATGCATGGTTCCTATCTCTCCAAAGAGCTCCGAGTGGTAAGCCGATATCTTCTTTGTGAGCAGCCAGTTTTGGTCAGGAATGAGAGGATTTGTACTGTTTCTGATTCCCGGTGAGAAGAATGTCCCATTAGCGTTCCCCTGTTCGTGAAAGTCGTTTACCATTGCAGGGAGCCATTTGTAAAACAGGTCAAGTCTTGAGCGGCTCTCCGGATGTTGAGCGAGCAGCCAGTCTCTGTTCAGGTCAAACCAGTAGTGGTTTGAGCGACTGCTTGGGGCGGGCTCTCGGAACTCCCTTGAGTTTTCGTCACTATTGCCTGCAAGTGAGAGGTTTGAATTCACCCAGCCGGCATACCTCTGACCTCCATCGGGATTAATTGAGGGTTGAAGAATAACTATAGTTTTCTCCAGCATATCTGTAATAATTTTGTCCTCCGAGGCTGCCAGGGCATAGGCGAAAATTACAGATGCGTTCATACCTGTTGCTTCGTTTCCGTGAACACTATAGCCAAACCAGTTAACCACCGGCATCTGATCCGGATTTAGCTTTGATGATTGAGATGGGTCCGCAATTTTAAGACGCTCAGTGCGGATACTCTCCAGGTTTTCAAGATTTTCCGGAGTGCTTATTGTAAGATAGATGATTGGGTTTTTCTCATAAGTATATCCCTGTTCAATAATTTTTACCCTTGGTGACAGCTCCGCCAATCTTCTCATGTAAATGAGAACCTGGTCGTAAGTTATATGTCTCTCGCCGCTCTTAAATCCCAGAACCTTTTCAGGAGCAGGGATTTTGCTGTTAAAGTTTTCAACTCCTTCAGGCATATACCAGATAAGCTCTTTTCCCTGAGCATAATTAAATCCATATGCTGTAATTAAAAACAGCAAACACATTAGGGCCCTTTTCATCATATCTATTATTTGATTATTTAATATTTACCGGGAGAGAAAATGAAAATTCACTACCCTCACCAAATTTACTCTTTACCTTAATCTCTCCACCCATTAGATTGATATATGCCTTGGCGATTGAGAGTCCTAAACCTGAACCCTCGTAACCTCTGTTAAGGTTTATATCACCCTGAGTGAAGACATTGAAAATATTATTGATAAACTCATTTTTAATCCCAATACCGGTGTCTTTTACGCAGAAATGAACCTTGCCATCTGCTACTTTGCAATCCAGTAATGCGTACCCTCTCTCTGTAAATTTAAATGCATTCGAAAGCAGATTACCAATAACCTGAAGAAGTTTGGATTCATCAGTTATTATAACAACATCCTCTTCAGGAGCGTTTATAACGAAGTCAACACCCTTCTCATGAGCAAAAACCAGGTAATTCTCATAAATGTTTTGCAAAAGAAGCTTAAGAGAGACATCGGAGTAAATACACCTCTCCTGTCCTGTCTGTAAAGAGGAGATGCTGATTATATCTGTAATTATTCCAAGGAGTCTTCTTCCGCTTATAGTAACTATTTTAATATAATCCTCTCTGCTTATGCTGTCTGTTTCAGGGTCATTTATAAGCTCAAGAAATCCCAGAATAGAATTTAAAGGGGTCCTGATTTCGTGTGAAATATTTTGCAGGAAGGCAGTCTTAAGTCTGTCGGCATCCTGGGCTCTCTCAGTTGCTTTTATTAGTTCACTCTCCCTCTCTCTCTGCTCTGTAAGATCAACTCCAATACCTGCAAGATATTGTTTCCCCTCAATCTCCACACCGCTTGCAGTAAAATACATTGGAATTCTCTCTCCATCCTTTCTCCTGAGCAGTGCCTCCACCTCTCCAAATCCCTCTTCAAAGGCTTGTCTGATACCCTCCTTTATTATCTCAGTACTTTTTGGATCATCTTTAAACCAATCCATAACATGTTTTCCGGCAATCTCCTCCTGGCTGTAGCGGGTTAGCTGCTGATGCTTTTTATTCCATCTAACCAGATTACCATCAGAATCGTAGAGGTAAATCATCCCGGGGACTGCTTCAAAGATGGCCTCCATAATCATGTTGTTACGCATCAGTGATTCGGCATCCTTTTTCCTTTCAGATATGTCCCTTGTAATAAAAATAAACCCTGAAATTTCTCCCTCAATATCTCTGATGACATTGTTATTTATCTCAAGGTTGAAACTCTCCCCATCAACTCTTACTCCTGTGTACTCCTTTGCACCTCCGTTGTCTCCCCGGAGCATCATGGCAATGCATTCGTAAACAAGCTCATGCTCCTTAACATCAATAAAATTTAATACATTCAAACCCTCAACCTCTGAATGGCATTTAAATCCAAACATATTTACTGCACTTTGTGATGCTCTCACAACTAAACCTTTAAGGTCTGTGACAACAATACCATCCGGAGATGCCTCTAGAATTGAGAGGTTTAAGAAAGAGTCGTTAATCATTTAGGTAAAGAGATGGGTATTCTATTCCAAATATAACAAAAATAAAGATAGATAGTATACGCTATTTGCCAGTTGTTTGTCTCCAGAACTCCTTCTGCAGGTGCATTGTTGCATTGTCCTCCTTAACGGTTTTTATGACGCGGCTTAGTTGCTCGATTCTCTGCTCAATTATGACTTTTCCCAGCTCCTCAGTGGCACCTGTAGCATCTCCTGCATAGTGATTAGGGTATTTTGAATACCACCATATTGCTGTATAGGCATTTGGAAGAGTAAGTCTGTTTTTGTCCGCTCCCGATTCATCTCCGGCACGTTCCATCTTTACCAGATCCGGCCTCACTACCAGCATTGTGGCACTCTCCCCCTCGTCGGCATGACCACCGGTAGTGCTTTTTCTCATAGAGGCGATGGTTTTCTGAGTATCGGCATCAACAGATGGGGTAAAGAGATAGACCGAATACTCCCTCTCCTTTGCCAGCTGTGTCTGGCAGAAATACTGCAAAAAATATGTGTTTCCGCCGTGGCCATTTACAAATATTATCTTTTTGAATCCGTTTCTGGAGATCTCCATACATGTCTCCTCCAGCATTTTGTACAACATATCCGGACTGTAGGCAATTGTTCCCGGCTGGTGCATAGCCTCATAAATCTGCCCCGCAAAATAGAATGGGAAAACTACTGCGTACTCCTTTCCCGCAGCTTGCAGCGATGTATGCCTGGATGTGAAAACATCGGTCCCCAACGGCAGATGCTGCCCATGCTTCTCAATCACACCCATAGGCACAATACAAACCCCCTCACTTCTCTCAACCGCATATCTGAACTCAGCCGATGTAAGCTCCTCCCAGGCGGATGAGAGATTTTGAGCACTCATTTTTGTAGCGGAAATTAAAACTATACAGAATGAAAGTGTTAAAATGCGCAGATTTAGAACTGAAGTTTTCATAGTAGGTGGATTTAGGTTTATGTGAGGTCTACAAATTTAGTAAAAATCATTACATCCTGCCGCGTCTGCTGCCACATCCTGCTTCAGTCTGCTGTGGCATCCTTCCCCAGTGTACTGCTGTCCCCTACCTGAATCACCCGCAGCCCCTCCGGAACTTTTCCTCCTCGCTCACTTCGTTCGCTGTGGCGGATGTTCCTTCGCTCAAAGACCTGCTCCTCATCCCTACCTGAATCACCCGCAGCCCCTCTGGAACTTTTCCTCCTCGCTCTCTTCGTTCGCTGTGGCGGAGGTTCCTTCGTGTCTCGGTTGATTCAGGTAGGGACATGACAGATAAACCGGCCGGGAACCGGCCGTGTAAACTGCGGAGCACCTTATATACTTGGCGGGAGGTTTGACAGGGATATTTGCTTATCTAACAGGTAGTTAGGTGTTTAAAAATTGGTTTTTTAAAAACTTTTTCAAAAAGCAATTTGCAATTGCTTCTTTTTTAAGCACATAAACGAATATCCCTGTCAACCTACCCGCCCGCCCGGCCTGAGTTGGCCATTCGGCAGTTGATTTTTGCGAAACCCGTGCGGTTCTAAGTCTCAGATTATCAATGTATAGACAACCCACCTGTCAGGTGACCTGACAGGTGGATTGCTTATGTTTAGGTAATCAGTGTGTTACAGCGGTGTGGGTATATAGTGTGCCGTCCTGAAATAGGTTGACTCAAAAACTCAATTTTTATGAAAAAATTTACAGTCGAGGATGAGCAATCAATTTTTCAGAGAAAGCTCGAACAATTTCAACGCAGGATAGTCTCTGCAGTAGAGCACAAACGGATGACAATGCGAGATGTGATCCAGAAGTACAACATCAAAGATGAAGAGACGATATTACAATGGATGAGAAAATATGGTATTTTTAATCCTGATTACACAATCATTCATACCATGAAAAATGCCGGTGATCCCAGTAATGTCAAGCGTTTGAAAGATCAGCTCAAGGCTAAGGAAGATGAGAACGAGCGGATGCGAAAGGAGATATTTCTTCTCAAGCAAAAGGGTATTATGTTCGACGCTATCGTGCAGGTAGTCAAAGAAGATTACAACATTGACCTGTTAAAAAAAGTTATGCCCGGGCAGTCGACACCTACATCTCCAAAGGGGGACAAGGAGGAATAGTTTTTGGGTGCAGATTACTCGGGAAAACAAAACAAGCCTATTATAAACACAAGAAAAGTCTGAAGACAAAGAAGGTTCAGGCCTTCGTAGCGATATCGCTGGTTAAAAGCCAGCGGGAGTCATTACCACGAATAGGAACAAAGAAGCTACACCACATGCTTTCTCAACCATTAAAAGAAATCAAAATTGGAAGAGATAAGCTGAACGAGATTATTAAGGCCAACGGGATGTTGGTTCCTCCTCTAAGGCAATACAAAATAACAACAAACTCAAGACATCACTTTCCAAAATACAAGGATCTTGTTACCGGAACCAGAATTTTTCAACCAGAACAGGTGTGGGTTGGAGATATAACATACATCAATGCAAAGGATAAATACTACTACCTGTCAATGATTACTGACGCTTATTCGAAGAAGATTATGGGCTATTGCATTGATGAAAATATGAATGTAGAGTTAGTTATCAAGGCACTGGCAATGGCTTTTAATAACAGACAATATCAGACCAAGCTCACCCATCATACAGACCGGGGGTCTCAATATTGCTGCAAAGCATACCAGGAAAAATTAAGAAGAATGAGTGTCATTACAAGTATGACTGAAAACAGCGACCCTTATACCAATGCAATCGCAGAGAGAGTTAACGGGATAATCAAACATGAGTTCCTCATTGATGGCCAGCATCACTCTTTGCTTGAGTTAAAACTACTACTTGCTCAAGCAGTCCATTCTTATAACCACCTCAGACCTCACTTATCATGTCACATGTTAACACCAGACAACATGCACAATCAGAGACAATTAAGAAGGATAGAGTATCGAAACAAATTCCTAAACAAAAAAATCAAAGTCTGAATGAACTCGTTTACTTATATTTGTTAAAATCAGTCAACCTATTTCAGGACGGCACATAGTTTACTTCTGATCTTTGATATGGGAAACTTTAGGTCAAACCAATTCTGCTGCGGAACGGAGGCGGCGAATAGAGTTACCGTTATAATTACGATTCATACAGCCGCCTGACGGATGGCATACACAGCGGTTCAAACAACGAACAGGGGATAACCTACGACTCCAATGGTAACATAACCGCCCTAACCAGAACAGGGATACAACCTGCAGCAATGACATACAGCTACTCTGTAGCTCTTGCCTCAGAGGAAAAGTGTCAAACAATTGATAAATAAAGTATTGTGGAAAATTGTAAAAAACTACATGTGACAGATTCTTAAGTGTTTGACACTTTTCCTCTGAGGCGAGAGGAGGCGAGATGCGGCCTAGAGACAAAGCGAGAGTAATTGTGTCTGTTTTTTCCGTACCTTTCGTTTCTAATATAAATTCACAAAACAATTTCTACAATGAACTACTGGTATTTTATTATTCCCATTGTGCTGCTGATACTTGCAGCCGGGATCAGGATCGTCAGGCCTACTCAGAGGGGGCTTATTGAGAGACTTGGTAAATACAACAGGTTTGCAATGCCTGGTTTTCACTGGATAATTCCAATAATTGACAGAATATATGTGGTAAATGTGACAGAACAGATGGTGGATGCGGAGCCACAGGAGATCATTACCAATGATAACCTGAATGCAAGCGTGGATGCTCAGGTCTATTTCAGGGTTAAGTCTGATGAGGAGAGCGTTAAGGGCTCAATCTATAATGTTAACAACTTTAAGTGGCAGATCGTTAACCTGGCAAGGACTACATTGCGTAATATAATCGGTACACTTACACTTAAATCGGCAAACAGCGAGAGGGGTAAAATCAATGCTGAGCTATACAAGACTTTGCATACTGAGACAAAGGACTGGGGTATTGAGATAGTAAGAACTGAACTTAAGCAGATTGACCCGCCAAAGGATGTTCAGGAGACTATGAACAAGGTTGTTAAGGCCGAGAATGAGAAGATTGCCGCAGTAGATTCGGCTACGGCTGCCGAGACTGTTGCCGATGGTATCAAGAGGGCAAAGATTAAAGAGGCAGAGGGGGTTAAGCAATCAAAAATTCTTAATGCCGAGGGTGACGCTGAAGCAATCAGGCTGGTTAACGAAGCTGCGGATAAATATTTTGTGGGGAATGCTCAGTTGTTGAAAAAACTGGAGACACTTGAGGCTTCCCTTGAGAAAAACTCAAAAATTATTATCCCTGCAGGCTCTGAGATAGTGAATGTTATTGGTGAGATGGCCGGTGTTTTACCACTTGAGAGGAGAGAAAACGCTCCGGAGAAGCGAGAAAAAAGATAAAGTGTAATTATTTTGCACTATCTTGCCGGGAAAAAATTGAATGAACAATTTCTCTATTGGTAACCTTAATTTGTCTGTCCCTATAGTGCAGGGAGGAATGGGTGTTGGTATTTCTTTGAATGGTCTGGCAGCTGCTGTGGCGAACGAAGGTGGCGTGGGTGTAATTTCATGTGCCGGAATAGGGCTTCTCTATAAACAGATGTCAAAAGATTTTGCTGAGGCTTCAATACTTGGACTCAGAGAAGAACTCAGACTCGCTAAAGAGAAGGCAAAAGGGGTCATCGGTGTAAATATAATGGTGGCACTTACAAATTTTGCCGATATGGTAAAGACTGCAATCGCCTCCAAGGCCGATGTGATTTTTTCCGGTGCCGGGCTTCCGCTCGATCTCCCTTCATTTCTCACGAAAGACTCACAGACAAAGCTGGTTCCCATTGTCTCCTCAGCAAGGGCTGCACTCATTATTTGCGAGAAATGGATTAAAAACTACAACTATATTCCGGACGCTATAGTTCTTGAGGGACCTAAAGCTGGCGGACACTTGGGTTACAAAGAGAATCAGATTACTGACGAGAACTACTCACTGGAGCATCTGCTTCCTGAATTGGTTCAAACAATTAAGGTTGTGGAGGAGCAAAATAACTGCAAGATTCCTATTATTGCCGGTGGCGGAATATACGATGGAGAGGGGATGAAGAGAATCCTGGACATGGGTGCATCGGCAGTACAGATGGGCTCCATATTTGTTACAACTGAGGAGTGCGACGCCTCCACTGCTTTTAAAGAGGCATACATAAACGCAACTGAACAAGATGTTGAGATTATCAAAAGCCCGGTAGGTATGCCCGGCCGCGCCATCTTCAGCAAATTTATCCAGAGCGTGAAGGAGGGCCACGAAAAACCAAACGGCTGCCCTTACCACTGCATCAGAACATGCGACTACACAAAAAGTCCGTACTGCATCATAAAAGCTCTTTACAACGCTTACAAAGGAAACTTCTCAAAAGGGTACGCCTTTGCCGGCAGCAATGCCTTTAAGGCCGACAAAATCGTCACTGTCAAGGAGACCATCCGCAACCTGATGGAGGGTTTCCGTAAGGCATCGGCGGTGTAGATTTCTATTTATAAACGACATAATTTACACTTTTATTTGCTGACTATCAAGGCTTTCTGATACACCTCCCCGTTACACGGGGGCCCCTCCCTCCTCGGGCGCGAGGTATCTGAAAGCCTTGATAGTCAGCAAATGATTTACCTCAGGGGTAAATGGCCAAACGGCAGATAGTCAAGAGTATGATGTGCGGGTGGCTAATATACAAACGGAATAATTCTGTATTTAACCCTCTTTTTGTATTCGGTCCAGAGCTCACCGTATTTAGCGGCGCAACGGCGGTCATCATCCCATTCGCGGGTGAAGAGGAGAATTACATAGTAGAGTGGATATAGCCAGGGCCAGCCGATCTCAGGATAACCGGTTGCCAAAACAATACCTGAGGCCATAAGAATCTCTCCCAAGTAGTTAATATGTCTGGAGGCACCCCAGAAGCCATTTACAAGGAGGATGTTTTTGCCATCAGTTATGCTTTCAGGTTTAATCCATAAAAATCTCTTGTCAGGATCTTTCTTGAAGTGGTATTTCTGCATATTTGCTCCTCTTGCAAGTCCCCAGCCGGTTAAGAAAATTATGACAGGAAGAATGTAGTACAGTGAAGAGAGTCCGGGATCAGGCAGATGGACTGTTGACCAGAGCGGAATAGTGTAGAAGAATGGATAGAAGACCAGACATCCCCATCCAAGTTTGAATCCCACCCGCTCAGCAAATATATCATAAGTGTAGAGGTGTACCCTTTCAAAAAACATATACTCGGTGACAAACCATGTGAGCAGGAGAGTGGCGATAAGAATTCCGGGAGATGATAGTTCGCCAAAGGTTATGTTTTGGTGTGCGGCAAAGCTCAGAACATTCAGTTCCAGTAAAACAGCTCCAACCATATAGAGCCACATTTTAATATCTATTCTGCCTCTGTTTAAGGAGATGTTTTCGGCTCTGCCAAGAAAGATATCTGCAAGCAGATTTTTCCTAACCGGTTTATAACGAAAAACGACAACTGCCGAGAAAATCAATCCAAGCAAACAGGCACCTGCTAGTCCCTCCCATCTGTGAAGGTAAAGCCAGTTGTAAGGAAGGTCTCCGTAGTTGCCCAGAGAAAACCATATTGCTGCCGAGATTGCAAGAACAATCAGACCGTTAAGTCTGTAAATAACCTTTTCATCGCTTCCGGGACGGGTGATATATCCCTTAATCCACCTTGCCGGCAATACAACATGAAGAAATGTAATCCCGGCTATGATTATAAGCGGTGCCAAAAATCCCCATAGTGAGTTCATAGCTTTGGTATTGTAAATATAAATGTACTCCCTTTACCCTCTTCACTCTCTACCCAAATCTTCCCTTTATGAGCCTCTGCAAACTCTTTGCAAATCAGTAGTCCAAGTCCGGTCCCTGATTCATCTTCTGTTCCGCGGGTAGTATGTTGTCCGGCAAGATTCCATAATCTAACCTGATTTTCTGCAGATATTCCTGTTCCACTATCTTTTACAGATATTTTAAAGTTATTTCCGATATCTTCCAGTGATGTGACAATTTTACCCCCTCTGTACGAGAATTTTATTGCATTTGAAAGGAGGTTCCTCATTATAGTCTTGATCATATTTGGATCTGCAAAGATTTCAGCGTTTTCAGCTGCAGAGAGTTCTATCTCAATCTCCTTCTCCTCTGCCATACCTTTTACAGCACCTCTGACCTCTTCGCATATATCTTTGATCTTGACAGTTTGGGGTTTGCATTCAAGTTTGCCTCTTTGAGCCTTTGACCAGGTTAGAAGATCCTCTAAAAGAGCAAATGTTTGCCTGCTTGAATCTCTCATCATTGTCAGCTGCTCCTCAATCTCTTCCTGCTCCATATCCCTGAAGTTTTCAATCAGAAATTCCGAGAAGCCCAGCAGGGCGTTAAATGGGTTTTTAAGGTCGTGGGCCAGTATTGAGAAAAATTTATCTTTAGCAGCATTAGCCTCCTCCAGGAGAGACTTCTCTTTAACCAGCTGTCTCTGAAGTTTATTAATCTCTGAATTCAGATTATAGAGTAGTTTGTTCTGTTCGAGTAGTTGCTGAGTCTCTACCCCTCCAATAAATAGTATCTCATCACCTTTTTTGTAAAACCTTCCAAGTAGTGAGATGTTCTCTGTGTCAAAGCTCCCAAGAGTAACATAGCCATTATAGACCAAAGATTCGTCAGTCCTGTTGCTGACAATTCTTGAGAAGGGGGGATTAAGAAAATTTGCGGCAGGAGATAAAGAGGATCTAAAAGTTTTTTTAATTGTTTTATTGGCAAAGATGAGCTCCCCGCTCTCTTTGAAAAGGGCAATATAGATTGAGGGGCTCTCTGCAATTGATAGTTTGAACTCCTCTCTCCACTGCGTAAGGATTGTGCTAATTAGACCTATCTTTCTCATAATGAGATTGCTTAAGGAAGTTTTCCAGGGCCGGAAGATCCTTCAGGTAGAGAACCCCTGTGTGTTTCATCATAAGATCTTTTCCATCTTCAATAAGCCCCTGGCCTCCAACTAAAATGGGCATCTCCGGAATACGCTCCCTTATTTTTGAGATTGTCTTCTCAAGGTTTCTTATGTGCAGGTTTATACTCATTGAGAGGCCAATAATTGTAGGATTAATCCGGGAAATAAAATCCAAAAGCTCATCCATAGGGGTGTTTGCACCCAGAAAATGTGATGTCCAGCCATGTAATTCAAACATATCAGATACCATCTTGGCGCCAATCTGGTGTACCTCATCTTCAACAGAGGTTATTACCACAACCATCTTATTAGTGCCTGCATTTTTAATAATTCTGTAATAGAGATGACCCAGAAGTGTCTCAACAATTGCAGAGGCAAGATGTTCCGTTGCAACACTTATCTTGCCCTCTTCCCAGAGCTCTCCAACTTTATACATTGCAGGCTTTATTACTCCTTCGTAAATTGTAATAACATCAGTTCCCTCTTCAAGAAGTCTGTTGACAATCTCAAGTCCGGTACTCCTGTCTCCATTCAGTAAAACAGGAAGTAATTCTTCGCTTAAGCCCTGAATTTTCATAACCTTAAATTTTAATCATCTTCTAAGTTACAAAAAAATCATTCCCAATCCAGAAGTCTTCTCTCTCCCTCCAGTGCCCTGATACCGGTTACATCCTGACTAACCTCCAGAACCCCTCTGTACTCTCCCTCCTCGCTACTGACAGCAAAATACCTAATATGGATAAACTTCCCTCTGAGAGTAATCCAGAACTCGGCCTCATCCCTCTCACCGCTCCTGAATTTATTCACTATCTCCTCTACTATATGCAGGCTTTCCGGCGGGTGGCAGTTTCTTACATCCCTTCCAATCACTGCAGGTGAGCGGGGAAAGAAGCGATCCTTTGCCCTGTTGAAATACCTTACCTTATCATTCTCATCAACGTATGTTATATCCAGAGGCAGGGAATCAAAAATCATTGTAGCTCTTTGCAGGAACTGGTCTGAGATGGGTCCGCTCAGCTCTGTTGCCACCCTGTTTGCCTCTGAGGCCGATTTTTCTGATGGCGGGGTCGGCCTTTCAATAAATGGAAAAGTGTATTCAAAGCTCTGCCGGTGCATCTCGTCCCAATCATCTTTAGGTATTGTGCCGGCTGCGATAGGATAGACAATTATCTCCTCCTTCTGAATCATCCCGAACGCCCCAAAGTAGTAGTTCCCTATTGCCCGGTTGAGTGTCATCCACTCGCTCTGATCAGATTTTGCAAGGCCGATAAGCTCTTTTATCATCCGGCGGAGGTCGTCGTGAAGAGACCACATAACTTTGAGCGGTTTGTACTCCTTCCAGTGCTTTTCCAGATATGGAAAAAGAATATTCTCCTTTTTTACATAGTGAGGTTCAAATCCGGCAAAACTCTCCAGGTGGGGGAGAAGTTCGGCCTTCAGAGAGCCGAGTTCATCAAGTTCTCGCCCTTTGTAGGCTTTGAGGATCTTTTTCATTGTATTGAGGCGGAACTCAAATGCCCTGTTCTCAAGCATAAGATAGTACAAAAAAGTCCCCTCCTCCGGACGCTCCCACTCATATGCCTTCAGGTATTCGTACAGGACATTCAGAATTTTGTTGATATCCCTTTTTATTTCAGGGACAGTGATTCCCATCTGCATCTGGTACTCTTCCAGATAAAGCATGTCATAAGGGGTAATACCGTTGAGTGCCTCTTTATGTCTCTCAATAAGCTCCTTTCCATCTCCGCCGCTCATCATCCCGGTGGAGAATGCAATAAGGTGTTCTATCTTATTTCTGTCGCTTTTTATCATATATGTAGAAATTGCTAATTCTAAAATTTTTACGGATTGCTCTTTGCTATTTTTTCGTGGACTTCAAGATAGGCAGGGAGTGCTGCCGATCCGTACCAGGAAAACAGGTCGGCCTCAAAAACTCCCTCAGCTATGGCTCTGTCACCTTTGAGCATCTCCAGTGCCTCCTGATGGTCTGTTGTATTTAGTACAAATATTCCTCTATACTGTTTGTCGTTCTTTCCCATTGGGCCGGCAATGATAAGTTTGCCCTCGTCAGATAGTTTGTTAATGTTCTCCATGTGGCTTCTGAACAGCTCCGCAAGGAGAGCCTTGTCCTCCGTCTTATTAGGGCCGGTACGCAGAATCACGAAAGTGTAGCTCTTCATACCATAATCATCTGCACCATATTTTGCGGCAAGTGCAGGGTCGTATTTTATTTTCTCCTGGGAGGCTGCCGGAATATTTGTCCCAATTGTAATCAAAAGTGCAATTACAATTGGATGTATTGAAAATCGCCTGTTTTTTTTCATAAATTTACTTGCTGAAAGTTATATTTTCAGTTGAGTGTAAATATACTAAATCTGGCTTGAAAAAATACTCTTATGGGATTTGATATACTCTTAATAATTGCCGGCATTATATTACTTTTAGTTGCTTTTGCCGGTTGCTTTCTCCCGGTTCTTCCCGGGCCACCGCTCGCGTTTGGAGCACTTATCTTATTGCATTTTACAACTGTTACGGATGTCCCTTCCGAGGTGCTCTGGAGTATGGCCGGGCTTGCACTAATTGTCACAATTCTTGATTATGTTGTTCCGGTTTGGGGCACCAGAAAATTTGGAGGAAGCAAAGCTGGCGAGAGAGGTGCAATTGCCGGTGTTATTGTGGGACTCTTTCTGGGACCTTTAGGAATAATTCTTGCCCCTTTCTTTGGCGCCCTGGCCGGTGAACTACTCAGCGGCACCCCCGGCGATAAAGCATTCAGGTCTGCAATCGGCTCATTTATCGGATTTCTGCTAGGTGTGGGACTCAAGCTAATGGTTACCCTGGTGATCGCATTCTATTTCTTTAAGATCTGGTTATTCTGATTCGCTGTGGCGGAGGTTCCTTCGCTCAAAGATCTGATCCTCATCCCTACCTGAATCACCCGCAGCCCCTCAGGAACTTTTCCTCCTCGCTCACTTTGTTCGCTGTGGCGGAGGTTCCTTCGTGTCTCGTTTGATTCAGGTAGGAACATGGCAGATAAACCGGCTGTATAAACTGCGGAGCACCTTATATCCCTGTCAACCATGCCGGATGGCTAAGAAATGCGAAGCAACATTAAAGAAAAGTTACTAAAATTGTATATAATTACAAAATAAGTATATTTGTGGCGTAAAAGTAAGGTTTATGGTGAAAGTTACGAGGAGAGATGCTGAGATTCGTTTGACGGAGGCGGGTCATGAACTTTTTTGGAAATTCGGCTTCAAAAAAGTAACTGTGGAGGATGTGTGTAAAAAGGCGGGCGTTAGCAAGATGTCGTTTTACAGATATTATGAAAATAAGACCGAATTAGCCAAGCGGGTGCTGGATAATGTAATTTCTGATGGAATTGAAAAATTCCGTGAAATTATGACAGATGATGATACTGCTGTAAATAAGATGCATAGGTTTATTGATCTTAAGATAGAGGGGACAAACAATATTAGTAAGGAGTTTATTGCTGACATCTATGGAGATATGGGTTCTGAAATCCAGCAATATATGGCAAAGTTAACTGCTCATACTATAACCACTATGATTGAGGAGTTCAGAAATGCTCAATCAAGAGGTGTGTTTAATTCCAATTTCAAACCTGAGTTGCTATTCGCATTGAGTAATAGCTTTATAGAACTAATGAATAACCCAGTGCTAAATAAGCTATATGAAAATCCACAGGAAATTATTATTGAGATGGTAAATTTGATTTCTTATGGCATAGCTCCGTCCGGAGCCGAGTCCGGAGCCGAGTCCGGAGCCGAGTCCGGGGCCGAGTCTGCCTCAGAGGAAAAGTGTCAAAGGCCTGATAGATAACGCTATAGAGAAAAATGATGAATTTTATAACGTATTGATTATATGATGTTTGACACTTTTCCTCTGAGGCAAGTAGTTGTTGTGGTTGTGCTTGTGTTCTTGCTGCTGGCCGGAAATATTGCTTTTTGTCAGCAGATGCTGCAGGCGGATGCGCAGAATCCGCATACGCAGGTGCAGAATCAGCAGAGAACAGAGCTAAAATACCGCGGGCAATTTAGTACATGGGGTGGGTATGCGTCGGGATCTGAGTGGCCGGTTATGTTGGGGGCGAGGTATTTGCAGCAATTGAACCTGGAGGTGCCCATAAACAGGCGTACATTGGGGGGAGATTCCGGTGGCGGTTTTTGGGGAGGGCTCAGGTTTGATGCGGAGTTGGCGGGGAATGTGTATGGTAGTGGTGAGATTTTACCGTTTTATGAGGGGAGAGAGAGTTGGGATGCGAAATGGGATGGAAAGGTAAAACTATATCGTGGATGGGGAAGGGTCTCTACTGACAAGGCGGAGCTGAGGGTGGGGCTTCAGAAGATAAATTTTGGTTCAGCAATGATGCTGAGGCCTCTGATGTGGTTTGATTCTATGGATCCGAGGGACCCGTTGCAGATGACGGATGGTGTGTGGGGTGCCATGGGCCGATACTATTTTAATAATAATGCAAATGTTTGGTTATGGGGGCTGCTTGGAAATAGTTCAAGAAGGGCATTGGATGTGGTACCTTCTGACGGGGGTGTTCCCGAGTTTGGAGGAAGGGTGCAGGTTCCGGTGGGACGGGGTGAGATTGCATTTACTTTTCACAGGCGCAAAACCGATTTATCCGGAATCGGAGGGAGTTCTGTTATATCAGAAATAGGAGTGGGCTCAGAATTGGGTCCGGAATCTGAAAACAGATATGGCCTGGATATGAGGTTCGATTATGAGATAGGGTTCTGGCTGGAGGGGGTGTGGATAAACAGGCGGGGGACAACAAATACTATGTCAAATCAGTCAACTGCAAATTCGTTTTTTGAGTCGCAACTTCCGGTAAATCAGCGGATGGTTACAGTGGGGGCGGATTATACTTTTGGTCTGGGAAACGGGCTTGGTGTGGCGGTGGAGCATATGTGGGCGGAGGGGGCAAATTTATCGGCACTAAATGTAAATTATCCCCTTAATATGGAGAATAGTCTGAGCTGGATGTGTTACAGTGTGTGGGGAGGAGGCGGAGTTTATAATCTGGTAAGATGGAAGAGGATGTTGTCGTTTGGAGACCTTTATGTGACGGCTTTCGTAAATCCGGAAAATTCGGCTCTTCATGGATTTACCTTTCCGGGAATGGGTGGTGGGGTGAACACGCTATCGGGAAATGGAGTTCAAATAATGCTGGTAATTAATCATCAAACAAAATAGTATGGAAACAGAACAAATTGTAAAGCTGGACGGTGTTTACAAAAGATTTCCGGCTGGTAAAACAGAGTTTACCGCGCTTAATAACATCAATCTCACCTTTGGAAAGGGGGAGTTTGCGGGCCTTGTGGGGCCGAGCGGTTCGGGAAAAACTACTTTGCTGAATATAATAGGGTCTCTTGACTCTCCCTCTGAGGGTACGGCGGATGTACTGGGAAAGAGAATCAATACGCTCTCTCATAAGGAGGCGGCTCTTTTGAGGAATATGGGGATAGGGTTTATTTTTCAGACTTACAATCTGCTTCCTGTCTATACGGTTTATGATAATGTTGAATTTGCCCTTCTGTTGCAGAAGAGGGGTGCTGCCGATAGGAAAAAGGCTGTGATGGAGGCACTAGAGTGGGTCGGTTTAACAGATAAGGTGAACTCTAAACCATCTGCGCTTTCCGGAGGGGAGTGTCAGAGGGTAGCTATTGCCAGGGCAATGGTTAAGAGGCCACAGCTTGTTTTGGCCGATGAACCGTCGGCTAACCTGGACTCTAAGAATTCTCATAATATAGTGCAGACTATGAAGCGTCTCAACAAGGAGCTTGGGACAACATTTATCTTCTCTACGCATGATGAGAAGGTTATGCAGTATCTGGACAGAATAATACACTTGCAAGATGGAATGGTTATCAATCAAACTGGCCTTTAGAAACCTGCTCGGTTCCGGGAAGAGAACCTGGCTGAATGTTACGGTTCTCTCTATAGCCTTTGTCGTTATAGTATTCTATAATGGGCTGCTGGATGGCTGGAATCTGCAGGCAAAGAGGGATACAAAGGCATGGGAAACGGGGAGTGGAAGGATAGACCACGCTCTTTATGATCAATTTGATCCTCTTTCACTTGTGGATGCTCATGCTCCGCTTGGGGAAATGCTTAAGGCCGAGATTGAGAGTGGCGATGCGGTGGCTGTGCTGGCTGTACAGGCATCGGCCTACCCAAACGGAAGAATGGTGAATGTCCTTCTAAAGGGGATTGACCCTGCTCAGAAGACTCTCTCTCTTCCTGCTGCTGCGCTTGACTCTGCCCGAGTTGAGGGAGACTCGGCAATACCGGTGATAGTGGGCGACAGAACTGCAAAAAGTGCAAAACTGAAGGAGGGGGATGTGATGATTGTGAGGTGGAGGGATGTGAATGGCACTTTTGATGCCAGAGAGGTAAGGATTGCGGGTATATTTAAAACCACGGTTCCTACTGTTGACGGAGGTCAGCTCTGGATGCCTCTTGAGGATCTGAGGGAGATGACGAATATGTACGGAGAGGCTACTTATGTGGTTCTTTCTGATGAGATTGTTGCTTTAAATGATTTTAGTTCTGCCGGTGCGCTCTCGCAGGAGTGGAGGTACATGGATGAGGATGCGCTGATGAAGGAGATTGATGATATTATCAAGACAAAGAGGGCCAGTTCAATGATTATGTCGATGCTTCTGCTTGGCATAGCTCTGCTGGCAATTTTTGACACGCAGATACTCTCAATCTTCAGAAGACAGAAGGAGATAGGCACATACATTGCTTTGGGTATGACAAGGTTAAGGGTTGTGGGGATTTTTACGATTGAGGGTACTGTTCACTCAATTCTGGCTATCCTGCTGGGACTTTTATGGGGGATGCCGCTTCTGAAACTGATTCAGCATGTGGGGTTACCGATGCCTGCCGGTACGGACCAGGTGGGGCTTGCTATTGCCGATAAGATTGTGCCTGCCTACAGTGCGGGTATGATACTGGCATCTGTCCTCCTGGTTGTTGTCTCTTCATTTATTGTAAGTTATATACCTGCAAGAAAAATTGCCAAGATGAAACCTACTGAGGCTTTAAGGGGGAAATTGCTATGATAAAATTTTTACTTAAAGGCATTTTGAACGACAAAGGGAGGAGCCTGCTTCCAATAATTGTCGTGACACTCGGGAGTATGCTCACCATTTTTCTTCACAGCTGGCTTACCGGAGTTATGGGAGAATCTATTGAGCTGAGCTCAAACTATAACACAGGTGATGTACGTGTGATGACCAGGGCTTATGCTGCTGACAAGGAACAATTCCCTAATGATCTTGCAATTCTGGACTCGCCCGTGCTTGTTGAGGAGCTTAAAAAGCTTGAGCCCTCTGTTGAGTGGGCAGAGAGGATTAGGTTTGGGGCTTTGGCCGATTTTCCTGACTCTCTGGGTGAGACGAGAGGGCAGGGGGCTGTTGTTGGATGGGCAGTAGATCTTCTTGGCGAAGGGTCAAAAGAGCCTCAGAGATTTAACCTGCAGGAGTCTCTTGAGAGGGGACGTTTACCTGAAAAGGGAGGAGAGTGCCTGCTTTCAGAGGATCTTGCTGCAAGATACGGTGTCTCTCCGGGAGAGCAGTTTACACTATTTGGAACAACAATGGAGGGTGGATTCTCCTTTACAAATTTCATTGTCTCAGGAACAATAAGGTTTGGTTCACCGGCGCTGGACAGAGGGGCGGTTATTGCAGATATTGAAGATATAAGAGCCGCATTTGATATGGAGGGGGCATCGGGAGAGATACTCGGCTTTCTGCCGTATGACTATTTTAATGAGGAGGAGGCCGAGGCAGTTAAGGGCAGATTAAATGCCGAATGGGCCTCAGATGAGGATGAGTTTGCACCTGTTGCTCAATCTTTGAGAGATGTTCCCGGGATGGCCGATTTTCTTGCATACAGCAACTATATAGGTACTATAATGATATTCCTGTTTGTCTCTGCAATGGCAATTGTTTTGTGGAATGCAGGGCTGCTCGGGGGGCTCAGAAGATACACCGAGTTTGGGGTGAGAATCGCTCTTGGTGAGGATAAGGGGCATATATACAGATCTCTTTTGTGGGAGGCACTTATGACCGGAGTGATAGGCTCGGTAATAGGGACGGCACTGGGAGTAACTGTGGTTTATGCTTTGAACTCACATGGAATAGACATCTCCGGAATGATGAAAAATGCCACTATGCTAATGCCTTCTGTTATGAGGCCCGCCGTTACTCCTGTAATGTGGTATATCGGCTTTATTCCCGGTGTCTTCTCAATGCTTCTTGGAAATGCGCTGGCCGGAATCGGGATATACAAAAGGGAGACCGCAAGGCTCTTTAATGAACTGGAAGTTTGATATATATAGAGATTTATCATGAAAATATTTACTTTCGCACTTTTAACCGCAATCCTGCTCCCGGGCTCGCTCCCGGCTTCCGCCCGGAGCTCGCAGCCCTATCAGTCCGGCGAAGCTATTCTCCGCAAAGTGGACCAGAACCTCTCATCAAAAAACAGAATCTTTGAATCCACAATGGTAATTCACGGCAGACGCTCAACAAGAAGCGTTACATCGCGCAGCTGGAGCGAAAGTGACAAAAAATCCTTCAGCGAATACCTCTCACCCGCCTCTGAAGCCGGCACAAAGATGCTAAAACTGGAGGGGCAGCTCTGGATATACACCCCGGCCGCAGACAGAACAATACAGATCTCCGGCCACATGTTAAGGCAATCCGTGATGGGCTCAGACCTCTCATACGAAGATATGATGGAGGACCGCAAGCTAACTGATATTTACGACAGCCGTATTACAGGCCGAGACACACTGCAGGGGAGAGATGTTATTCTTCTGGAGCTTACCGCCAGGGTTACCGATGTCGCCTACCACCGTCAGAAGATGTGGGTAGATGCCGAACGCTCTGTTCCCCTCCGTCAGGAGATGTACGCAAAGAGCGGCCAGCTGCTTAAGCGCATGGAACTTTCAGATGTAGAGCGCATCCAGGGCCGATGGTTCCCAAAAACCATGATCTACAAGGATATGCTCAAGGAGGGTAAGGGAACCGAGTTCAGGATCACAAAAATTCAGTTTGATGCTGTGATTCCGGACCATGTCTTCAGCAAAGCGTCGCTGCGGTAGAGTTTGCGACTGCCGAGGTTCCTTCGTGGCTCGGTTGACCGGGGAGGGATTACTTCATGCCTTTTTACTGGATTTGAGAATTTATGACTGATACTCTGTACCCGTATCGTTATAACACACAAATAATCTTCTAGTTGACACTTAATCCCGCGGATCATCCGCGGGATTAAGTGTTAACGCGCAGTCAAATAATAAGTTACAGCCACACGGGTCTGCCACTTTACCGCCTCCCGCCACATCATCCGCCAAGTTTAAAAGGTGCTTCGCAGTTTACACGGCCGGTTCCCGGCCGGTTATCTGCCATGTCCCTACCTGAATCAACCGAGACACGAAGGAACCTCCGCCGGAAGCAGCGAAGCGAATGAGGAGGAAAAGTTCTTGAGTGGCTGCGGGTGATTCAGGTAGGGATGAGGATCAGATCTTTGAGCGAAGGAACTTCCGCCACAGCGAACGCAGTGAGCGAGGAGGAAAAACTCCGGACCTGTAGCGTTTGGAACGATTATTGTTTTGATGTAGTTAAGTACCACTAAAAACAATTCGTTATGAAAAAATTAGTACTTATAGCTGTTTTATTTATTGGAGGGTTGATTGCCCCCAAGGCAGCAGAGGCACAAATTCAGGTAAGAGTTAACATTGGTGTTCAACCAATATGGGGTCCGGTGGGATTTGATTATGTGGAATACTATTATATTCCTGAGATTGATGTTTATTACCATGTTCCCTCAAGAGAGTTTATATATTACAAAAACGGAAGGTGGGTTGCAAGAAAAACACTGCCTTCAATGTACAGACATTTTGATTTCTACAGAGCGAGGGTTGTGGTGATTAACGAATACAGACCATTTCTGAGGCATCACGAAATTCAGAGAAGATATGCAAACTACAGAGAATTCAGACCATATGTTGTGATAAGGGATGCCAGAGATCCAAGATATTTTGCAAACAGAAACCATCCTGAGCACTACAGATGGCTAAAGGAGAGAGAGCGCAGGGATGACCGGTACAGGGACCGCGATCGTGATCGCAGGGATGATCGCAGGGATAATGACCGCAGAGGTGACAGAAAGGATAACAGGAAGGACAATCGCAAGGACAACAAAAACAACGACAAGAGAGATAACAGAGATAACAGAGATAACAGAGATAACAGAGATAACAGAAACGACAACAGAGATAACAACAGAAGCGGCGGAAGTATTTACAGAAGATAGTTCTCTCTGATTTAACAAAAAGAGGCTGACCTTAACGGTTAGCCTTCTTTTTCCCTTATACCTGTTCCCTTATACCTGTTCCCCCACTTCTGTTTAAATTTTCTCGTAGGTTTTAATATCTTTAAGATCAGAGAGCAGGTCGTCTATGTTTTTCCAGTGCTTATAAAAGCTTGAAAGCCCGATAATAATACCCAAAATTGCTCCGGCTGCCATAACGATTATTAACTCAGGGGTGAATATATCCTTTTGAAAGTAGAAGACCACTCCAAAAAACGGAATCAGAAGTGACATTCCCCAGTATAGTCTTGCCTTTGTAAGGATTTTGTAACGAGTAACCCTCTCCAGCATCTCTATAGTAGAGCAGGAGTCTAATCTCATTTTTTGAAGGAGTATCAACTTAAATGCCTGCCAGCCCCCTGCAACTACAAACAATGCAATACAGGCCCAGATGCTCTCGTTTACTATTAGTCTCTCTTCGTTCACAAACAGAGCTAAACCGAGAAATATTGCGTAAAATACAGATATCAGCAGGAATATAAATTCATATCTCTCAAGTTTGTCGATAGAGCTCTTTGCATTCTTTTTAAGCATATTCATAGTAACCTCTTTATTAAATAATTCCCTCTTTTCAATCTTTTCTGACAGCTCCTGCCAGTTCTCTTTTAATTTTTCCAGTTCCATTGCTACATTCAGTTTTTGGACATTTGTTTTAATTTTTCCCTTATTCTGAAAAGCTTAACGGCAACATTTGATTTTGATATCCCCAATATTTGAGATATCTCATCGTGTGATTTTTCCTCCAGGTGGAGAAGAACAATAGCCTTCTCAACCTTCTCAAGGTTGTTAATATTGATGTAGAGCTCCCTGATCTTTTCATGATCAAAATCATTCGCAACAACTTCAATATTGTTTGTCAACGGCAGTGACGATGGTCTTGCCTTGCTCTTTCTCAGAAAGCTCACACAGGTGTTAAGTGCAATCCTGTAAATCCAGGTCTGAACCTTGCAATCTCCCCGGAACCTTGGCCAGGAGCTCCAGAGATTGATTACCACCTCCTGAAAGAGATCTTCATGACTATTTACGCTGTCTGAATAGATAAAACATACTTTGTAGATGATGTTTCTGTTATCATCAATCAAGTTGAGAAAATCTTGTTTTGTGTTGCTCATTGTTTTTGCTTTTCACCCATATTGGTCGCAGCAATGGCAGAAATATTACAGAAAAAGTGAATTATAAAATATAGAATGGTATATAAGATGCCCTCATAACACTCACTTTAAAGCCATTAACCTTGCCTCGTCTGTCACGTGTAAAGAGATAATCTCCGTTTCCGTCTGAAGTAAATTTATCTCCTGAGAGATTTGTTAAACTAAAACTCTCTCCTGCTTTTCGCCTCACCTCCAGTTTATCGCCGGTAAGTTTAATAATGAATGTTGTACTCCCCGCCTCATCGCTGAAGTATGTGCCTTCGTATTGTGCAAGGCTCTTACGGTCCCGCTTGGCATTGGCATCTTTGGTATCCCCGTTCCCGTTTTCATCGGCTTTAGCAACCGGCTGAGCAGGAGAGGCCGACTCCTCTCCCACAAAAATTGCCGCTATTGCCCGCCCAATCTGAATCGGTTGGAATTGTGCATAATTGCTTAAAAGCACTACCGACAGCCTCTTTTGCGGATACCATGCCAGCCACGCTCTGTAGCCTGCTGTTGAGCCGCTGTGGGCAATCTCGTCATATCCGTTGTATTTGCCGATAGTCAGTCCGGCAGCATATCCGCACCCCTTTCCGTCATTCAGTTTGCGCTCGGCCACTCTGTTAATGGCATATTCACTGCCGAACATCTCCTCACTCTCCAGCAGCCTGTTCCATATTAGGAGGTCGTGCGTTGTTGTAAGAAGGCCCCCCGGACCGTGCAGATCCTCAAAAGGCATATTGAGCAGATACTTACCTTCACTCTTTTCATATGCGGTGGCTCTTCCCGCCACTATCGCCCTGTGGTTATCCCTCCAGCTGGTCTGCGACATACCCATCGGCCCGAAAAACCTTTGGGCGGTGAATTGAGCTAAAGAGAGTCCGGATACCCGCTCAACAATGAGAGTGAGCATCATGTAATTTGAATTGCTGTATGAGTATTGGCTTCCCGGAAGAAAATTAAGGCTCTTCTGTCTAAAAATTATATCATAGCCAAGCTCCTGTGTATAAACCCGAGTGGTTCTCGGCCATCCGGTGAGGGAGTAAATCGCCCCCCAATCCTTCAGCCCGCTGGTATGGCAGAGGAGCATGTCGATGGTAATGGGGGCATCGTAAACCGGCAATTCAGGAACATATTTTCTTACATCGTCGCTCAACGAGAGCCGACCCTCCTTCGTCAGCAGCAACACCGACGCAGCCACAAACTGTTTTGACACCGACCCGGCCTCAAATATGGTAGCTGTTGTATTTGGCACATTGTACTCCAGGTTCGCAAGTCCAAACGCCTTGTTATATATCTGTTTACCGTCTAACGTTACAGCAACAGCCACACCGGGCATCTCATTGTGAAACGATGCAAAAAGCGCATCAATCCGCTGCTCAGTTGTGGCCCCCTTTTGGGCAAAGAGGGTAAACGGGAGCATTAATGTGAAAATAAAAATCAGGAGGTTTGTTTTTTTCATAGCAGAAAGTCTTCAATGTTTTCTGGGTTTATAACTGAAAAAGTACTACCGAAGTAGTTATCTAAAAATAGTTTAGGCGTTTTATGCTTAGCAGTTGAACTCCATTTGAATTCATAGGCTTTGATTTGGCCATCACCCTCTTCAATATAATCAATTTCTGCCTGATCTTTTGTTCTCCAAAACCATCTGTTCTTCCATAAGGAGTTGTATTCTATCTTTTTGTATCTCTCTGAAATTATGAAGTTCTCCCACAATCTACCTATGTCATTTCGACTTTCAGCTAATGAGAAATCTGCAATTATAGCATTCCTGATACCATTGTCATAAAAATATATTTTTTTAGAATTTTTAAGCTCATTTCTTAAATTACGGCTGAAAGAGCCTAATCTGAAAATTACATAGCATTGCTCAAGTAATAAGAGATATCTTTCAACTGTTTTTGAATCCAGACCACATATTTGACCAAGTTCCGAATTGGATACCTGATTACCAGTCTGAAAAGCTACTGCCTGTAATAATTTGAGCAGTTTCTCCGGCTTTTTAATTTGATCAAGTATCAAAATGTCTTTATATAAATAGCTGTCAGATAATTGCTTTAATATCTCTTTTTCATCTCCGGGATTATTTACAACATCGGGATAGTAACCATAGATAAGTCTGTGAGGAATTAATCGCTTTTCTTCCATTAATCCGTGATGCAAAACCATTTCGGCAAAAGATACCGGATACATTTTGTATTCCCATTTTCTTCCGGTAAGTGGTTCGTTGATTTGATTTACAAGATCAAAAGAGGAGCTGCCAGTTGCTATAAGTTGTATTTGAGGAATCTCATCTACAATTAGTTTCAACTTGACTCCTATCTCTTTTATTTTTTGCGCTTCGTCAATAACAACATACTTCTTATCTCCAAAGATGTATTTTAGCCTTGTAGAAGATATGTTTTCAAAAAGATTTTGTACATCAAGCTCATCGCCATTTAGCCAGATTACTTCATTTGAACCTTTAAACAGACCCTTAACAAGAGTGGTTTTCCCAACTTGTCTGGCCCCCATTATAACAATTGCTTTTCCTTTGTTAAGCCTGTTTTTAACAATATTTTCAAGTTCTCGTACTATCATATTGGATCAGTTTTGACCAAATATACGATAAAATTGGATTTGAATCCAAGAAAGTGGCGATAAATTTGGATTTGGACCCCAAGATTGCCTATAGATAGCTGAACAAAATAAAAATCACTGACACTACCACAAAGTACCCAACATCAATCATGGCAAGTGTTATATACCTGCTCCACCCGGCAATCTGAAACTTAAGCATGGACTTTGTCCACCCTGCAAAAGCGACGCAAACAATAATTGCAAGCCAGAGAGAAATTGGGGTGAGGATAAAGTACATTAAGCCAACCATAGCTGTTCCAATAATCTGAAATACCATCTCCCACGGAAATCTGCCCTTGCATGTACACTCCTCTCCGTCAGAGATATTTGCACCACACAGACAAACATAATTCACAGCTTTAACCCACTGCTTACCAAACAGCACAGTGTACCACAACGCACCCATCCCAAACGCAACCACCACTGAAATTACATACCAAAGCCAGGAGATCTCTGAAAAGAGTATCCTGATATCAATCATTGTTTCCATAATAGAGAAGTTTAATGTTGGGTGAAGTTACGAAAAAACTGAAACGCAGTTTCTGCCTCAGAGGAAAAGTGTCAAACGACTGATAGATAAATATATAGCAAGCTTGGAGCGTTTTTGTAACACGCTTGTTTACTGCTGTTAGACACTTTTCCTCTGAGGTGAGAGGTGGGAGGCGAGGCTAGGGGCAAAGAGAGTCAAACAAGGTCCATAGGGACAATTTGTCCCCAGGTAGATAAGATTCCAATACTTATTATGTGGGAAGTGAGTTTGAAAGTAAGTTATTGTTTAACACAATTCCAGTATGGTACGATTAAAAGCTACTCCTTCAGAGTTTGAAGCAAGCTGCATCTCGTTTCAATTCCAGTATGGTACGATTAAAAGAGCCTGTCTCGTTTCATTTTTAACATTGTACTCATGTTTCAATTCCAGTATGGTACGATTAAAAGCCCGTTTGCTGAAGAGACTGATATTTTTTTAAATCGTTTCAATTCCAGTATGGTACGATTAAAAGGTATTAATCTTCTAACTTGCTCCTCTGCTTGCTGGTTTCAATTCCAGTATGGTACGATTAAAAGATAGTTGGTCAGAATATCGACATCAGGATTCATTAATTTCAATTCCAGTATGGTACGATTAAAAGACAATTTAACTCTTACCCAAATTTCCTCACCTACATTTCAATTCCAGTATGGTACGATTAAAAGATATTAGGCTTGAGATATTTGAGAGAGATTACTCATTTCAATTCCAGTATGGTACGATTAAAAGTTTCAGGTGGTTCTTTTTCGTTCTTCCATCTATCTTGATTTCAATTCCAGTATGGTACGATTAAAAGTTTACTTGATAGGAGATTTGAGGTTGGTAAGGAGATTTCAATTCCAGTATGGTACGATTAAAAGACAACACCCCAATATTCCGCCAGAAAGTCCCTTAATTTCAATTCCAGTATGGTACGATTAAAAGGCACTTCGCCTATTTGCACAGCCATATCCGCAAAATTTCAATTCCAGTATGGTACGATTAAAAGACAGTACAAGGCAGCAACGGTTTCTGCACCGTAATTTCAATTCCAGTATGGTACGATTAAAAGGTTTAATCCATCCTTGTTCTCTCCTCCATATATGTATTTCAATTCCAGTATGGTACGATTAAAAGTCCGTTTGAGAGTGATGCTGTACTAGAGATTGAAGTATTTCAATTCCAGTATGGTACGATTAAAAGGATGTAAAGGATAGGAGACTCCTCTCTCCTTAAAATTTCAATTCCAGTATGGTACGATTAAAAGTTAGCAGATGAATTTAACGATGTGCATATTGCTTATTTCAATTCCAGTATGGTACGATTAAAAGGCTAGAGCTAGAGATTGAAAGAAACGCAAGTACGGAATTTCAATTCCAGTATGGTACGATTAAAAGCATCGGGGGATAGTAAGGGGGAGTATTTTGGTAAATATTTCAATTCCAGTATGGTACGATTAAAAGTATCTATTGTGATTCAGCAGAACCCAAGTCAATAGATTTCAATTCCAGTATGGTACGATTAAAAGGCATTTTATCCTGTTTCTAATCAATAAATATCATATTTCAATTCCAGTATGGTACGATTAAAAGTAATTAGAACCGCCCCAATAAATCAAATCTCCCTCTATTTCAATTCCAGTATGGTACGATTAAAAGGCTTTATTAGTTCATTTGCCTCTTGTATATCCTTATTTCAATTCCAGTATGGTACGATTAAAAGGCAGTACCAGTCCCTCAAGACAAGAATCGTGCAATGATTTCAATTCCAGTATGGTACGATTAAAAGAGTTAGAAGATTAATACAATTACACGAAAAAGTACAATTTCAATTCCAGTATGGTACGATTAAAAGGCAGGAATTAGAGAATGCTTAGCGAGTACATCTTGAAATTTCAATTCCAGTATGGTACGATTAAAAGCATCTGCTGAAATCTCTTCCTGAATCAATTCTTCATTTCAATTCCAGTATGGTACGATTAAAAGAAATGGGAGGTGGAGCTTCCAAGAAAAATCAGCGAGATTTCAATTCCAGTATGGTACGATTAAAAGTTATAAATTGTTTTAGTTCGTCTGCGTTAATGAAATTTCAATTCCAGTATGGTACGATTAAAAGATCTAGTCTTAACACATCATTGCTTGAAGAATAATTATTTCAATTCCAGTATGGTACGATTAAAAGATTCAGAGGAGATTATGACTCTACTGCTATATATTAATTTCAATTCCAGTATGGTACGATTAAAAGTCACGATTTGCCATGATAGCATCCTTGCGGCTGTCATTTCAATTCCAGTATGGTACGATTAAAAGTAATTACTGCTTGGCTCTGTGTTAACTCTGCCCATATTTCAATTCCAGTATGGTACGATTAAAAGTTAACCTTAATGAATTTTACAATATCGTTTTCTATATTTCAATTCCAGTATGGTACGATTAAAAGAACCCCGACCACTACATAGAAAGGCGGGAGAAAAATTTCAATTCCAGTATGGTACGATTAAAAGCTGCCCCATGAACTCATTCACTGCTTCCCTCGCTGCATTTCAATTCCAGTATGGTACGATTAAAAGTATATGACGCTGATTACGCTTATTGGGTAGAGCAATTTCAATTCCAGTATGGTACGATTAAAAGTTAGCAGATGAATTTAACGATGTGCATATTGCTTATTTCAATTCCAGTATGGTACGATTAAAAGTCCGCAGGACAGAATGATGCAACTTCTCTTAAGAAATTTCAATTCCAGTATGGTACGATTAAAAGATTCATCTGCGTTGCGGGAGTTAATCACGCTTGAATTTCAATTCCAGTATGGTACGATTAAAAGTATTGACAAACCCGCAAGCGTTTACAGCTCTGCATATTTCAATTCCAGTATGGTACGATTAAAAGTGATTAAGAAATTACTTGATAGTTGCCCGGACTTATATTTCAATTCCAGTATGGTACGATTAAAAGCCTGAAGGATTGGAACAACCAGACACCTGCACTGATTTCAATTCCAGTATGGTACGATTAAAAGCACTCAAAGCCCTTCACATCGCGAGTTGTGTTACATTTCAATTCCAGTATGGTACGATTAAAAGTTTTGCTTGTGACACAGCTTCTTTAAGAAGCTCATCATTTCAATTCCAGTATGGTACGATTAAAAGCAAAAATATCTAACCTATTAAACTCAATCATTAACGAATTTCAATTCCAGTATGGTACGATTAAAAGATTTAGGAGTGCATTTTATAACGCCACTACAGCCCAATTTCAATTCCAGTATGGTACGATTAAAAGACCGCAGGGCATACAACAGGCTTTGAAGCAGGTAATATTTCAATTCCAGTATGGTACGATTAAAAGTTTTTTGCTGTTCACCATTAATCTTCAGTGTAATGTCATTTCAATTCCAGTATGGTACGATTAAAAGATATTTCTTTCTTTCGTTGTCTATGTTCTCTCCCATTTCAATTCCAGTATGGTACGATTAAAAGGAAAAAAAGGTAATGCACGAGACTGCCATACCTTTATTTCAATTCCAGTATGGTACGATTAAAAGGCTGCAGTAGATGGAGAGGGTATTTATAATCATTCGATTTCAATTCCAGTATGGTACGATTAAAAGCCATTCGTAATGAATGTGGTCAGGTAGATATTCGCAATTTCAATTCCAGTATGGTACGATTAAAAGCAGTTGGAGAATGGCGCTAAGGTAGCTTACTTGACAATTTCAATTCCAGTATGGTACGATTAAAAGCAACAGGAGGCAATAAACGAACTTAACAAGGAGGTAATTTCAATTCCAGTATGGTACGATTAAAAGCCATCTTATAGTTTTATTGCCTCAATCTTTATAAAATTTCAATTCCAGTATGGTACGATTAAAAGTCTGTTATCCAGGTATGCCTTTATAGTCGCTTTGAAATTTCAATTCCAGTATGGTACGATTAAAAGTTAGATAGTTATTTTAGCGACAAATTAGAGGTTAATTTCAATTCCAGTATGGTACGATTAAAAGAGTTTGGAGTAATTGACGAAATGTACTTAAGCACAATTTCAATTCCAGTATGGTACGATTAAAAGGTTTCAATCTCATACAAACACTTGCAGATACTATATTTCAATTCCAGTATGGTACGATTAAAAGTATGGCAAGAGACTTGCTGATGTAAAGTACAAGCTATTTCAATTCCAGTATGGTACGATTAAAAGAACCGGGGGTTGAGTTGGGAAGTTTTGCCAGTCAATTTCAATTCCAGTATGGTACGATTAAAAGAAAGCCTCGCAGCCATGTGGATGTGATCTCTTTAAAATTTCAATTCCAGTATGGTACGATTAAAAGGTAGTGGTTAGCCCTGCATCAAGGACATTTTATTTATTTCAATTCCAGTATGGTACGATTAAAAGCTTACCAGCAGCTAGGGAAGCGGTAAACGAATTTAATTTCAATTCCAGTATGGTACGATTAAAAGGTTTGAGGTCAAAGATGGAAGAGTATATCAACGAATTTCAATTCCAGTATGGTACGATTAAAAGAGCCATGATTGCTTTCTTCCCTGCAGGAACAGCCATATTTCAATTCCAGTATGGTACGATTAAAAGTCCATCTTGGTGCGAATTTCGCGAGGCCTGCTCCAATTTCAATTCCAGTATGGTACGATTAAAAGGACCCTTTTTGAGTCCTTTTCTTTAATGTGCCAATTAATTTCAATTCCAGTATGGTACGATTAAAAGATATTATTTTTCTTTATGATTATCGCAGTGATGAATTTCAATTCCAGTATGGTACGATTAAAAGAACTACCTTTCTAGTCCTTCGTGCCGCATTAGGAAATTTCAATTCCAGTATGGTACGATTAAAAGTTAAAGCATCATATCAAATTTTCTCAACTGGAGATCATTTCAATTCCAGTATGGTACGATTAAAAGTTTATTGCGAATAGTTTCATAATATTCTTATTTGAATTTCAATTCCAGTATGGTACGATTAAAAGACAAGAGTCATTATTGAAAAGAATATACGCAAATGCATTTCAATTCCAGTATGGTACGATTAAAAGCCGATAGACGATTTCAAAAAAATATTTGATAATCAAGCATTTTCGGAAATCAAATATAGAAAATTTCTTATAAAAAATCGTCTAACGGCAAAAGTGTAAAACGGGCATAGGTTTGACAATCTTGTATACAATCTTGATATTCAATATGTCAAAGAACATAGGTGATTTACTTTTTATTATTAAATTAGATTAATTTCACTTTGCTCAAACAATCGACAACATTTACCTTAAAGAAATGTGTCTAGCTCTTGCTTCTCTTTCCCCACAATTTCTTTTTCAAGCCACTTTTCCTGTCTGGTTTTGAAAATAATAAGACTATCTGACTCTTTATCCATAATTGATAGTGCTTTATATTTCAGTTCTATCAGCTTAGCATCGCTAATTTCTCCCTCAAACACAGAGTTTTGAATCCAATTCAAATATCTTCTGCAAAGTTTTAACATTTTGCCAACTCGCTTTTGACCAACATCATACACAGCAATTATGTACATTCTACCACCACATTTTTAATGGTTTATACTCCTCCAGACCAAGCAAATGCTTTTGAAGCTTGTAGCACTCCAGTTTAATCAGATGTTTGTAGCTTACTGATCTGCCCAAAGTCCTGTGCTGAATAGTTTCATTAAGTCTCTCTTCAAAGGCCTCTACAAATTTTTTCTTCCCTTTTGGCTTTAAAACAACTCTCTTTAACGACTCTTCAAAGTCATCGGTCTGTATCATTTTTTTATTCAGAACCTTAAATATTACTCTATCAACTAACAAAGGCTTGAATATTTCTGCAATATCAAGAGAGAGTGAAAAACGACGCTCGCCGGGCTCATGAAGAAAACTAATCGTAGGATTCAATTGTGTCTGATGAATTGTTTTCAAACACTGGCTATAGCACATCATATTCCCGAATGATATAAGAGCATTAACCTCATTAAGTGGAGGTTTATAGCTTCTGCCCTCCATTTGAAAATCATTGATTATAAAATCGAATGCTTCGTAATAGTTTTTTCGGATATTTCCTTCAATTCCCATCAACTCATCTATTTCCGATGTTTCGCAAATTTTATCTGAAAGAGCCTGTATGCTGCTCATTAAAGGTACAATATCTCTGCCTCTGGAATTATAATATTTTAAATTTTTTAGCATATTGTGACTCGCTCCGATTAACAACTTTTGAGCAACCTCCATCCTCTTTTTCTTATTCTGTTGCGCCTTCACCTGACAGATAAGCATCCTGCCCGAAATTAGAGCCTCTTTTGGCATAAATGAACCGGTATAGTTCTCATAATAGTCAAAAAAGTGGACGCAGATTTGCTCCTGACCTAAAAAGTTGTAGAGGGCCGAGTTAGCATCCAGATTGCCAAAGCAATAAAGCTCGGATACATTCTCAACCGGGAGAAACCTCGGCTTTTGTTCATTGCCCTCTTCATCAACAGCTGTAAACTTCAGAGTGTTGTCTTGTCTCTGAAGCCTGCCGGGATTAAACAAATAATAGGTCTTTTTCATTTGATTAAGTATTAATTATCATCCGATTCCTCTCCGCTCCAGCAAAAATCAAAATAGCTGCAGTTTCTGCAGTTGCTTTTGCCTATTCTTTCGGGGCAATCATCACTGTGAATAATTTCATCAATCTTTACAACACTCTCCCGAATAAACTCTCTATCAGGTTCTGTTAGTAATACCTCCTCAGTTTTATGAAGCTTTGGATACTCAATAATCCCTGTCACACCCTCAATCCCATTTCTTTCTAGAACAAACAGATAGTATTTAAGCTGCCAGATATGCGCCTCCTCCCTTTTGTCAGACTTTTTAATCTCGTGAACAACCTTACCCTTTGAGTCGTAATAGTCAATTTTAATCCCATCTATTTCAATCTCCTGAAATCTATCACTCCGCCTGGAGTATGAAGTTTCGTGTATTAACTTCCCTTCATACACCAAATCGGAGGTAGATTCCATATTAATCCCGTTTGCAAACAGCCAAAGCTTTCGGTTACAAATCAGAAGATAATTAAAATGAGTGCCGGTGATGCGCATTTTTTAAGTTATAATAACGTATTGGAATAAATCTTTTCCATATCAAATCCATATTCTTGAGAGTAGTACGCCTCCCAATTAAATAAATATTGATAACCATATTTGCTTTTCTCTGGATGCAATAAATCTGCAATAACCTCAAGTTGCTTTCGATATACTGAGATGCTAAACTGCGACATGATACTACCTAACTTCTTTATTTCAATTTTTTTCATGGTAAAGTCGTCTAATTCCAATTTTATTAACTTTTCGTAGTATTCAAACACTTTAACCCCATCTACATATTTAATTTCTTCTGTTAAAGCATCCATTTTCTCTATATCCGAAATGTTTTCAAAGAAAGAAACCGGAATTGGAATCGGAATAAATAGTTGCTGGCTGTCATTATCCTCAATCAATTTGAATTCAGCATGGAGTTTCGAGAAATTGAAGTTTTTAAAGTGTTGATAGTAACTATTGTCAGCATGAAAAACGTTCCTCATATTCTTTGATTTTTGCTCAAATACCTTTTCGTACAAAGCATGAAATTGCTTCTTTACAAGAATCTCTTTGTAGTCGTCGAAAATATCTTTATCCGTTTGCTGTACTTTGTAGCGAGAATCTGAACCATAAATGGTACTCGTCTTGTCGCAATCAAACAAATAGACAATGCAATTATCTTTTGATGCATTCCGATTGATACGCCCAGCCAATTGTTCATCGCTATCTATTAGCGAACGATCCTTAAATCCTAAATCCATATCAATATCAACACCCGCTTCAACAACCTGTGTTGATACAACTATCACTTTGGGGAATTCTTGTTCCTTTATTGAATTGATGATTTGCTTTCTCCTAAATTCAAGAATATCGCCAGAAAGCAAAAGGATTTTGTATTCTTCAAAACGGCAGTCCTGATTAATGATACTGAAAAACAGTGCTGCGGTTTTCTTTGTAATGAATTCAATCAAGACTTTTACTTTTTCATCATTTGAATTTGCATACTGTTCTGCTTTTTCAATCATGAATTCAGATAATTCGATTAGGTGTCTTTTTTTCTCATCCTCATTTTCTGGCCTTTTTTTGTCAGCCCAAGTAAAGTCAAATGAAACCCGGCCTGCAAAATTCTGATTCGAGAAATAATGATCCCGATTTGAAATCAATGAAACAAATGATCCTTTCAAGTTCTCATGCAGCGCATCAATTTTTGGAAGAGTTGCCGACATGATTAGAACCCGAATGTTGAATGATTGGGCATAATTGGCAAGGAAATAGACAATCTTATCCCAATGTTCAGGATTATAGGTTTGAATTTCGTCAATGATTACAACCGAATTGCACAACCGATGCAACAAATAGTTGCTCTCCTTTTCATTGCCTTTCAGAATGTCGAAAAACCGGACATGCGATAGGAGTGCAATTGGGTAGTTTACAAACAAATTGTCCAAATAGATCCGCTTCTCATTTCCATACGTACCATCTCCTTTTTCATGGAACCCTGCTTTTGAATGGATTTGAATAATGGAATTGTTGTCAATCTCTAAAGTCTCCTTTATCGACTTAAATGTTTGGGTTATTAAGGTTGTAAAAGGAAAAACATAGAACACTTTATTTATCGAGGAATCGACACTCATTAGCTCTGTTGCAAATGCCAGCGATAAGTTTGTCTTTCCCGCACCAGTAGGAGCTTCCAGATAAAAGCATCTGTTTGCAGAATGTTCTCTTAAATTCGAAATCATTACGGCAGTAAGCTTTTGCCTTAGGATATTCAGGTTTTGATTGTTCCGTTCAGTTAGTTTTTCAAAGGGAAAAGATTGGTAATACTCCAAATTTGAGTACAGGTCTTTATTATATGGCCTTACAGTTTTAAACCGTTCGATAAGTTTTTCTTTTTCGGGTTTGCTTAATATCCCGAATTCATTGATTTCTATTTTTGTCATGAACTCGTTAGTTGCATAGAAATCAGAAGCGGTTAGTAAGGAATACAAAAGCTTAGTTGTTGCAAACAAATTGAAATAGACTTCAGGGTTATCAACCATCTCACAAAATCCCCCAAAAATATCTGTAGCCCCATAGTAGAAACTCGAACAGATATTTTCATCCCAAAAGATGCGATACGTCTCTAAAAATGAATAACAATCATCGATTTGTTGGTTTTCAAATTCTAACGAAAATTCAATTGTTGGATTGTGATGCTTAATGATAGCCCCTGCAAATAGATGAATAGAGAAATACAGAATAAGTTTTTCGTCATCATTAAATTGAGTGTTTTCAACAGTCTTCTTAAAAAAGATGTTTGAAAACAGGTATGCACCAAGCAACGAATGATTTGATTGAAACGACAATTTATTATTCAAAGAGAACAATTCAGTCTCCATTTTTAAAACCTGAAAATTGGGATTAACTTTTCCCAAATCATGGTAAACAATGGCTGCGATGAATATCTCTTTGAATAAGTTTCCCAATTCCTTTTCACTTTTAATATATAATAGTGGCATGAGCTTTTCTATCAAGGAGTCGAGCAAATGATCTATTTGATGAGACTCCATCAATCGCAAACAGTATTTAGAAACCAGCTCCGAGTGTTCGAAAAGGGTCTCCTTATCCGATTTATCCTTAGATAAATGGGCATAATATGTTTTAGAAAGCTCTCTGAAGATTGGCAAAAGACCATCTAAGATATCACTAGAACAATTGAATGATTTCATTATTCGAAAGTTTATACAATGGATACGATTCGGGCAATACGTAATCTTGCTTTAAATTCCAGTTCGTAAATGCAAAATTCCTGTATTCGTATTGGAATAATGGTGATTCAATATAGCCAATTGGAAGCCTTTCAAAATACATGTATTTGCTTCCAGTTATAGATAAAACACCAGGGCGGAAACGCACATTTACTATTCCATCTTTTACCGTTTCTTCTTTGATAAACAAACTATTTATCTGGAATTCTCCGTTTGGAGACAATGGCTCATAGGTATATTCCTCAAAATTATCCCACCAAAGAGAGAACTCATTTTTACCCATGTAGGGCAGGTATTCGGCTTTGTTTTCTTTTAAAAAGCTGTAGAGTTTCGCTTCTACGTTGTTTTCCAAGTTTAGCAGAATCCAACATTTAAATGCTGGAGCTACTAATGCTTGCTCTGTAACCATTAGGTTGCCACCTTCTTCTTCGCTTGCTAATCCAGTTGTATTGTTGTATTTGATAACTGTCTTCGCAAAATTTCCATTTTCATGATAAGTTTTCCCGTTTTCTTCCAATGGAGCTATGGATACTTTCAAACCCTTTAGCTTCCTGTAATGTTCAGGCATCTCTCCATGTTTCTGAAACCCTTTTTCGCCAATAATTGCTCCAAGTATTCCTAAAAGAGATGGCTTGTGAAGCATATTAAAGGTCAGATAAATTGGATCGTTGGTGTCGGGTTTCTTCAAGAAACCAAAATCCGACTTGATGTTGATTGAAACTAATTTTTCCATACTGCGGCTAATTAAACCCTGAAGGTTTTTAAAACCTTCAGGGTTATGAAAATCTACAAACTTTTAATTGTTGCTTTTTGCGGCGCATTCATTATCTCAATCGATGCTTGATTCAAACTGATTTCGATTGATTCAATTTCAGTAGCATTTGCTTCAATAACTGTTTTCAATTCAGCCAAATCAAGTTGGACTTTGCCATCCACTTTTTCTTTGTCCATTTTCATCAACTGCGTGAAATTAGGTAGGACGAGCTTGGATTCTGGTTTTAATGTAACCCAAACCAATAATTCATTCTCACAACCTGCTTTGGCGGCCGAATCGTAATAGGTCACACCCTTTTGCAGTGCTTCTTTTAATTTGGCAATATCATCAGCCGAAAGAGTTTTGGCATCTTTTCCTGCCAATTCGATTATGTCCTCCAAGTTTTTTGGATTTACAGAAAAATGATGCAAATAATGTCCTTCGTGCAAACGACTTTGGCGTCCAAGCGTGGTGGCTGTATTATCATCATTTTTTTCGTTCGGATTGCGGAATGGCGACATGATTTGTTCTGAGAAGAAATTATTTTCACTCCATAGATTTATCCCATGTGTTATTTGTACTGGTCCATGAATAGAAATTGAAACATTATCCTTTTTTTCAGCGCCTTTCATTGCAAACGTTGCACCAAAGAGCCTAATATCTATGCAATCCAGTAATGCTTTAGCTACTTCTGTTTTGTTTGCTTTAAGTTTCACAGATAACTTGCCTTCATCAATTTCTTCGGAATCTTTTCCCTCTTTACTTTTATCTTTTTTCTTAGAAATAACTACTTCAGCTAAAGATGGATTCTTTGTGCAAAATGCCTCGATGAGGCTAAAGGGTATTGCATCTTCCTTTTTTTGTTGGTTAATCCTTTTAAAGTAGAAAACATACTCTAAAGGGAAAAACTCCTTAATAAAGTTTTTAATTGAGTATTTTAATGCTTTATCAGTTGCATAGACGACTCCATTGGGGAGTGTTCTTGGTTGTCCAGAAAAATCAGCATTATAGTTCGCATTGATTGCTTTAATTATTGCTGCGCCAAAAATTCTTTTTGAATAAGTCATATTGATTTGTTTTAATGATTAGTGTTGTTTGAAAATCGATTCGGAAAAATAACCTGCCAAAACCATTGGTAGGTGTTCTTTCATATTTGAAAGGTCAGGATCATATCCCATTACTTCGCTAAAGAGTTTGTCGAACTCATACTTAGTTGGGTAGAGTGTAAACTTGTATTTGTACATATTGAACGTGCTTGCAATTGCTTGCTTAAACAGAACAGGTTCTGTTTTTTGCAAGAACGGTTCAAGTAGCGCGTGCGATCGGTTTGCCGATTCGCTTTGGATCAATAGTTTCCAAATAAGCTGCCCAGCTGCAAAAGCGAATTCATCATCGGTTGTGATGTGAAATGATCCGGTTTGGGCAATCTCCCGAATCTTAGTTTGTAATTCAACGGTTTTATTTGCCATACTATTTGTATTAAAATTGTTATCAAACAAAGGTTGTAAGCCAAACCAAAGGCTTAGTTTTTTTCGCATATGTACTGGTTCTTTTAATCCTTCATCATGTCTCAAATCATCGATAATCGATTCTATGAACATTTCATTGATCATGGTCATGGTAATTATCTGTTGTTTCGATTTAAAAATGAAGTCGTACCATGCTTTACGATATTTGTAAAGGAGGTTGTAGATCGCATCTGTTAAGTCATATTCGGGATTAACTTTTATTTCATCGAAATATTTGAGCCATAATGTTCCAGCTTTAGTTTTCTGAACCAACTGATTGTTGAAAATGGGATTTACAACCATAAATTGGAAATCAAAAACGTTGTGATCTTTACTGCTGAAATACACGACTGGCTCTGCTCCAAAAATCTCCTTTAAAGTGAAATCATTTTCTGCTTTATCTTTCAACGTATATTTAAAAACAGGCACAAAATCCAGATCGATGATTTTTCCTCTTGAAAGAAACAAAAGATAGAAATTTTGAAGGTTCGTTTTTCGAAGATACAGTAGCGACCGAATGATCTCAGAATATCCGGCAACTCCTTCATTGTTGAAAAGCTTGACTACATCTGCATTTAGGCTTGCTTCTTCTTTATGAACAAAGATGGGAAGTGGGTTGGGTAACTTTTGACCAATTTGGAAAAACTTTAAAATAGATTGGGCATCATTACCATCTATACGGTAGTTGTATCTAAAACTTGCCGTTTGGTGTTTGAGAAAGCTTTTTTTGTCATTGAAAGTATTAAGACTGTCACTTACTCCATAGGTGATATCCTGAAATATAGTATTATACTCTGCTTTATTAAAAACGTTCTCACCAACATATTTCAAATAAGGTTTTTTGTAATGTTTTATATCTACTTCTTTAAGAAAGAATACGATTACATGCCCTTCTTTTAGATTGTTGAATCCAATTTTTTCGATTAGTTCCCAGAAATTAGCCGTCAGCCATGATTTTAGAGAGTTGAACCAAATACTAGAGGGTCCTTCTTCAATATACACTCCAGCTTTTTTAAAGTATTGATTGGTAAGTTCATTTAGAATACCATTTCTACCAACTGTAGTTCCATCTTTACGTATTTTTTCAATGTTACTAAGTATCCCTTTTTTTGTGAATCCAACGACATAAGGAGAACAAGTAACGTTGAAAATCTTAAGATTAGGATTAAAGCTTTTATTTTTATCAACAGGATTTGACGATTGCAATACTTTCCTGCATTTTTCGAAAAAAGGAGTTAGTTCCTCTTTCTTCGTAAAGAGTCCAATATCTTCTTTCAAGATATTTCCGTTTTCATCAACATTCTTGAGTACATATTTACCATCCTCCAGACCGATGTCTAAAGCAACGTAAATACCTTCCTTGAGCTTGGCTCCTTCTTCAAATAGATCGGGAGCTTGCTCTTCCAGTGTTTCCACAAATTGGCAAATTTCTTTAATCATTACATTATTATATAATTATTATTGTTAAAAGCGTATCTCATTAATTATGTTGTTCAAGGCTTAACATTAACTTCGCACCAGCCGAATCCCATTGAGTTTTTTTCTCCAAATCCGGCAGACTGTATTAGATTATGAATGTAAATGGGAGCTGTTAATTCAAAATCAAACAGGTAGCCTCTTATCTTACTTGCTTGTTCTGAGTCGGGTTTTATAGTGACTAATTTTGATCTAGGGTTACTTTTTAGTGTAAAATCCATCTCAAAATCAACAATTTGATTTGTATTGTGTGGAATGCTATTGAATTTGTTTATTAAGTTGTTCTTTATCCATTTAGAATATTCCTCATCTGCAGGTGAGGCATATCTGGCATAATTTGTTGATGGATCTATTACACTTATGACAACAGGAGAGAGGGCTCGGTATGACTGTGTTATGCTTTCCTGTATGTCAGGAATTCTCTCAATCTGATTAACTCTTAGTTCAATTCCGTTGAATTTGTTTCCAATGTATGCTATCTGTTGATTGAAAAGACCAATTATAAATTTTTCTGCTGCTTCACCTAGCTGGAAAGAAACTTTAACCTTAATGGCATCACTCTTAATTTCAAAAAGAGCTCTCTCTTTCCATAATAGATATTGCTCAAATATCAAGGGGGAGTAATTAAAGAGCTTAAAATTTTTACTTGACCCGGAGTAACCGGTCTGATGAAGAAATTGAGCAAAATCTTTGTCTGCATTGAACAGAACTTTGTAAATCCAAGCGCTCAAATAGTACTGATAGTCCATCGGCAGCATGTTGCTTTTCCCGCAACGGCTAAAGGAAATTTGAAACCTCATATTATTGTGAATAATGACCTTTAAAGTTATAGAAAAATATCTAATAGTCTGTTTATAAAATATGGTTAATTTCTTTATTTGTATTTAGCCATTTAGCTATTTAGCCATTTACCCCTGAGGTAAGATCTGAGGCTTCACATGCCTCTTTTAGATAGTATTTAAAATACCACTCCTTAAAATATTTAACGTCCTCATCTGTTCCGTAGCCACCTCCCCAGTGAGAGTGCCTGTTGAAAAGTAGTGCTTTTAGGGTTATTGGAACATCATCCTCTTTTCTAAAATCCTCAAGTCCGGACCGAATATATTCTATCATATTTCTTGTATCATCACCATGTAAATCTTCTCGCTCAACCCATAGTTTTTCATAGAACCAAAACATGCCATCTCCATTTTTGGAAATTTCCAGAGGGATTTCATCCTCACCTTTGTAATATCTGCAATATTTAATAAGATCTCTCATATGTCTACAAAGTTACATTGGCGTTTTGTCAACTTTTGACACTTACCTGGTTACCTCAGAGGAAAAGTGTCAAACATCTGATAATTAAATGATTATTAAAATTTTGAAAATTGTTTAACAAGCACATTTACTGATGTTTGACACTTTTCCTCTGAGGCGATTTGGGTTTTTTGTTTTATATTTGGTAAATATCAATTCATCACTATCTCAATGAAACATCTCTATTCAATGCTTCTTCTTGCAGGTATTGCAACTCTTTTGCCTCTGCAATCTGTGGCTCAAACCACTATGAACGATATGGTCTACCATGGTCAACATATCTATTTTAAAAGTGACTTTAGTGGTAAGGCTGCCAATTTTGTATTTGATACGGGGGCTGATATGGTCTATGTGGATAGCACTTTTCTTGCCGGTAGTGGCTTGAGATTCAGCAAGGTTGGTTATGCCATGCTGGGGGGTGTCGGGGGAAAGCAGCAAAGGGTCAAGATGATTTTTGATGATGCTGTTTTTAGATTGTACGGAAAGGAGTATAAGCCTAAAATGGCGCCAATTATTCAGTTAAAGCCTATACTCGGGGACAAGGCCGATGGTCTGTTCGGGATACAGGAGCTTGTCGGCAAGGCGATAATAATTGACTATGAGAACGAAAAAATCGGCTTTGTAAACCAGCTCTCTGCTGCGGATATAAAGGGATTTGTTCCTGTCGATATAGAGATTGAGTCGAATAGGATCTATCTGCCTATCTCCATCTCGGTCGATAATAATATCACAATTACCGGGAAGGCTATGATGGATCTGGGGTCGGGGCATTCAATAAGCATATCAACTGCTGTGGCAAACAGGTATAACTTAAATACTATCAAGGAGAAATTTGGGGTGACATATGAGCAGGGTGGGATTGGAGGAAAATCATCAAGCTGGCAATTTCGTGCTAAAAAGAGTACAATTGCCTCTTTTGATATGAATGGTTTAATTATGGAATATAGTACAGATTCAGGTGGTGCTTTGTCCGGCAAAAGTGGTCATATAGGACTTATCGGGAACAAAGTGTGGGAGCGATTTTATGTTATTATAGACCTAAAAAACAAGAAACTCTACCTTAAACCAAATAGTCTATTCAATAAAAAGTGTGTTTTTAATACCCGGGGATTCACTTTTACAGATAGAAGCAAAACGCTTGGATGCTGGGTGGTTAACGGCCTCTATCAGGGCTCAAATGCAGAGAAAGCAGGATTGAAGGGAGGTGACCGAATCCTTGAGGTTAACGGAAAAGATGTTAAGTCTATAAGTGAGGTTGAGCAGGAGGCTCTCTATGAAAAAGCAGGAGAAGTGAAACTTAAAGTGGAATCGCCTCAGAGGAAAAGTGTCAAGCATTTGATAATTAAATAATTGACTGAATTGAGAGTTTTTTGTAATGCGCTTATTCACTGCTGTTTGACACTTTTCCTCTGAGGCGATTGTCGTTCCCCTGGGGTGGCCGCCACCCACCTTTAGCTCTTCTTTCTGTAACTCAGCACTGCCCATCCGTTGAAGAGGATTGCAAAACCGGTGAGCATCCAGAAAGGGGTAAGAAGATCTGAGAAGGTGCTCCCTTTCAGGTAGACCTGGCGGAGGACTACGATGATATATTTGAGGGGGCTAATAATACTGAGGTTTTGTGCCCACTGCGGCATATTTGCAACAGGGGTGTAGAGTCCGCTCATGAATATAAAGGTGAGGACAAAAAAGAACATCATAAACATTGCTTGCTGGAGGGTGGTGGCGTAGTTGGAGATGACCAGCCCAAAACCTGAAAATGCCAGTACAAAGAGGGCGGCAAAGAGGTAGATTGTGGCAAGGCTCCCTGCAGGGGTTAGTCCGTAGGCCACCCAGGCTGCAAGAAAGCTGATGGTGAGGACTACAAAGCCGATAATCCAGTAGGGGAGGAGCTTGGAGAGTATGAAGTTTAGTTTGCTTACCGGGGTGACATTTATCTGTTCAATTGTGCCGCTCTCTTTCTCTCCAACAATGTTGAGTGCCGGCAGAAATCCGCATACCATTGCAAGAACCATAACCATTAGTGCGGGTACCATAAAGTATGTATACAGCAGGCGTGGATTGTACCAGAACCGGGGTGTGATTGTGAATTGCTCCGACATCGTTAGCTCCCACATCGTTAATATATCTGAGTTGATCTCTCTGTTATAATCGCCTACAATGCCGGCCAGATATGCACTCCCAAGCCCCCCTTTGGTTGCACTGACAGCATTTGCGGAGACCAGTACCTTCGCTGTGCCATCTCTTTGAATATCTCTCTCAAGATTTGCCGGGATCTCAAGAATAATATCGGATTTGTTAAGCTCAATATCTATCATCGCCTCATTGTGGGTATCTGCAACTTGTGATATACTGAAATATCCACCGGCAGCAATCTTCTGAACCATTGCTCGTGATGTGGAGCTTTTGTCATTATCCACAATTGCCAGGTTAATGTTTTTAATCTCAAAATTTGCAACCAGCGGGAATATTAAAATTGCCATGAATGGCATTATTACAGCCATTTTAGGCAGGGCCTTGTTCCGGAAGAACTGTTTGAACTCCTTCTCCAGTAAATATTTTAACATAACTACTCCAGTCTGAATTTAAATTTTTTGATACTTACAGCCAGTATAACAGCGGCCATTCCGGTAAGTATAGCAATCTCTTTTATTATTGACGAGAATCCCAGCCCCTTTATCATTACATTCCTTACTGCAATAATAAACCACTTTACAGGGAGGATGTGCGAGAGCCACTGAAGTACCTCAGGCATACTCTCAATAGGGAACATCAGCCCGGAGAGGAAGACTGCAGGCATCATCAGCAGCATCCCGGAAATGAGCAGCGCTACAATCTGTTTCTCTACCAGTGATGAGATAAGAATGCCAAGCAGCAGAGAGACCATTATAAATAGCAGTGAAAGCCCGGAGAGCAGTATCAGGCTGCCGGCAATGGGAACATTGAGAACATAAACGGAGAGAATCAGTATTGTAACATAGTTGATTACGGAAATGGTGAAATATGGAACAATCTTGCTTAGTATTATAAGGAAAGGTTTCATTGGTGAGACCAGCAGAACCTCCATTGTTCCAAGTTCCTTCTCTCTGGCTATTGATACCGATGTCATCATTGCACAGATTAGCATCAGTATCATCCCCATTATACCGGGGACAATATTGTATGCGCTTTTGAGCGATGGGTTGTAGAGGAGGCGGATTTCCGGTGTGATTGTGCGGCGGGCGGCGGCGGTTGCGGCAGCAACCGGCGGATCGCCGGCGACATTCGTCGCCGCGCCGCCGCCCGCCTCTCTCACAGCGCTCTCCTCCAAATATGAATTAATAAGTGCAGTTGCATAATTTGTAAGTATTGACGCAGTATTTGGGTCAGTACCATCCGCCACCAAAAGAATCTGCTCATCACTGAATACAACGGCAAAACCTGTTTTGCCCTCTCTGAATAGTTGCTCAATTTGATCAGGGGAGGAGAGGTACCTCTCAAGAGTAAAGTATTCACTGCTCTCTAGTTTATTGATTATCCCCCTTGTAGTAAAATCACCTGCAGGGTCATATACCGCAAATTTTGTGTTTCTGATTTCTGTTGTAATCCCAAACCCAAAGAGTATAATCATAAGTATTGGAAGAGCCAGCAGAATAATGGTAGTCCACCTGTCTCTGAGGATGTGGTAAAACTCTTTTTGAACAAATACTCTGAAAGCTCTCATAACAACCCGTTGTTTGATCTCCTTGCCAGTTTTCTGAAAACATCGTCCATATTTACTGCTCCAAATTCCTTTTTAAGCAGGGCAGGGGAGTCCAGTGCCTCTATTCTGCCGTCCACCATTATTGAGACCCTATTGCAATATTCTGCCTCATCCATATAGTGTGTTGTTACAAAAATGGTGATTCCTCCGGCTGCAGCCTTGTAAATCATCTCCCAGAACTGCCGCCTTGTTACCGGATCCACCCCTCCTGTGGGCTCGTCCAAAAAAACAATGCTCGGCCTGTGAAAAATGGAGACTGAGAATGCCAGTTTTTGACGCCAGCCTAAAGGGAGCGACTTAACCAGACTCTCCCTCTCTTTCTCAAGGCCCAGCTCCTCCAGCAGTCTGTGTGACCTCTCTGTTGCCTCTTTTTCAGGAACTCCGTAAATGCCTGCATAGAGCCTTATGTTTTCCCATACTTTAAGATCTTCGTAAAGAGCAAATTTCTGGCTCATATATCCAATTGCTGCCTTTATCTTTTCGCTATCTCTGTTTATATCAAATCCGGCGACAACCCCTTTTCCGGATGTGGGCCTGAGCAGACCGCACAACATCTTCATTGCTGTTGTTTTTCCTGCTCCGTTTGCACCCAGAAAGCCGAATATCTCTCCTCTCTCAACTGAGAATGAAATATTATCAACAGCTGTAAAGCTGCCGAATCTTTTAGTAAGGTTCTCTACCTCTATTACTCTCATTTGCTCAATAGTTCCATAAAACAATCTTCAACAGAGGGTTCTGTTTTTGTGACCTCAACCCCTTTAAAACCAGCCTTCTCAAGGTAGGCCTTCAGAGAGTCTGTTGTAACTGCCTGAAATATTCCGTTCTCCTTTTCCGTTGTTATGTGGAGCGAATCTCCAAATGCAAAACAGGAGAGCACCCCATCTGCTCCTCTCAAACCCTCAAGAAGTACCCCCATATTCTCCCCCTTAACACTAAAAAGATTTTTATCAAAAGAGTCAATTATTGCCCGGGGGGTATCACACATCAGGAATTTTCCATCCTGCATAAGTGCAATTCTGTCACAAAGAGATGCTTCATCCATATATGGAGTTGATACAACAATTGTGATTCCCTCTCTTTTTAATCTTCCCAGCATCTCCCATAGCTCTTTTCTTGAAACCGGGTCTATTCCTGTAGTAGGTTCGTCAAGAAAGAGGACTTCAGGTTTATGAATAAGTGCACAACTTAAAGCCAGTTTCTGTTTCATACCTCCTGACAGCGCCCCCGCCTTTCTCTTTTTAAAGGGCTCCAGGTGGCAGTAAATATCCTTTATAAGGTGGTAATTCTCCTCGATTGTTGTGTTAAATAGTGTTGCGAAGATTCTCAGATTCTCCTCCACAGTAAGATCCTGATAAAGAGAAAACCTTCCGGGCATATATCCCACTATTTTCCTGATCTCCCTGTAATCCTTCACAATATCATACCCCTCCACCCTTGCCTCTCCTGCATCAGGTAGTAAAAGAGTGGTAAGAACCCTGAACAGAGTAGTCTTTCCTGCTCCGTCAGGCCCAATCACCCCAAAAATCTCCCCCCTCTCAACCTCAAAGGAGACCTTGCCGTTGTTTTTGGCAAGTTCTTTAACTACAATTGATTTGGAAAACGATTTTTTACAAACCGAGGTCAATCCCTCCATACATTCCAATCTTTAAAAAACCATCATTTATAATTGCAATCTTAATTGCATAAACAAGATTATCTCTTTCACTCCGGGTCTGAATAGTCTTTGGAGTAAACTCGGCCTTATCAGATATCCATATAACCTCTCCGCTGTACTCCCGGCTCCCCTCCTCCCCAAAATCAGCAAAAACCTTAACTGTCTGGTTAAGCTTTAATCTGGTGAGCAAATCTGAAGTGATGTATGCCTTTAGGTGCATATTTTTTGTCTCTGCCACCTTGAAAAGCGCCCTGCCGGCCATAGTTATCTCTCCTGCCTCTGCATATTTTGCAAGGATGGTCCCCGATATTGGAGATGCAATTTTGCTTCTTTCCAGCTGATCGTTTATCTGATCTACCTGAACCATCAGTGCAGCAGCATCCTCGGTAATTCCTCCGGAAGTATTACTAAGAGTTGAGCGTTGTGCCTCCAGCTGTTTCTCAAGTACAGATATTGATGAGGTGATATCATCAAGTTGTTTCTGAGTGGCGGCGTCTGCTTTGAGTAATCTCTCAAACCTCTCTCTCTCCCGCTTTTGCACTGAAATCTGCTCTTCGAGTGCCGCAATCTGTTTGCGAACCTGAGGGCGGCGCGCCTCAAGAGCTCTCACTGTTGCGAGAAGCTGCCTTTTTTTAAGGAAAAGTTGAATTGTGTCAATTTGGCCCAATACCGCGCCGGCCTCAACGCTGTCACCCTCCTCAATATCCAATTCCAGAATTTTTCCGCTTAATTCTGACGAAACCAGAATTTCAGTAGCCTCAAAAACTCCTGAAGCATCGTGTTCTGAACCGGACCTGCTGCAGGATGGCAGGGTGAAAGATAGAAGGGTGAAAATTGTGACAGCGACACAAAAAGTATTTTTAATCATAGTGTTAATTGTTTTTCAGGTACTTAATGGAATATATTGCCATAAGATGCATTATCTCGTGTGTTGCTCTCTCCTGACGGGCAAGATTCTCTGCATTTATCTCCCGTATAAGGTCTGAAACGGAAATTATCCCCTCTTCAACCCTTTTTTCTGCCGCCCTTTTAATCTCCTCTCTAAGACGAATTATCTCTGTGTCAGACTCCATCTGTTTTGTGAATTTTGAAATTTCGTTAAGCTGCTGCCTCTCTGCCAGCAAGCTATTGAAAAGAAATGTTTCCCTCTGAGTGTTGATACTCTCTCTCTTCACATCAAGCAGCCTGATTGAGTTACCTTTTGTGTAAAAAGATCCAAAGTTCCAGGAGAGCCTTACACCTCCAATATAATATGTTGAAAATTCATTTTTGAGCATGTTCAGCCCGGGATTACCATATCCTCCCTGTACAAAGAGGTTAAACCGGGGCATTGTCGCAGCCTTTAAGCTTCTCTTCTGACTCTCTGCAAGATGTGACTGAGCGTCATAGAGTGCAAGCTCCGGTCTTCTGTTCCCATTTATAAATGCAGAGACATCTGCAGAGGGCTTTATAAGATTCCCCGACTTTACTGCTTCATCTCCTGTTAATGCTGCCAGCATCTCTCTGTAAGTAATCCCCGTCATTTTAAGCTCCTCCCTCTTTTGTCCGGCCCTGAGTACCTCTACTCTTACAGCATCCAGATCAGATTTTGTCGCAACTCCGTTTTCCAGATAGGCCGACACTCTTTTATAATTGTTTTCCAGTTCCAGAATTAAAATATCTGTCTGCCTGATCTGCTCCTCAATCAGAAGTATTCTAAAAAACAGCTGATTAACCCTCTCTCTGACTGTATAGAGCTCCGCCTCAACTCTTTTCAAATCAGCCTCAGAAGAGGCCTTTGCAATTCTCCTCTGTGCCTCAATTGCACCTCCGTCCCATATTATCTGGTTTACCTCCACAACTGCCTGATATTGATCTTTATTCAAAGGGTTTACCCCAGGCATAGCTGCAGGCAATTGTGTAACCTCTGACTGATAAGTTGCTCTGGCATTTAGCCCAAGCTGTGGTAGGTATCCTTTTGAGGCATTTGCCAGTGTAAAGTCCCGGCTCTGTTCAATAAGCCCGTACTGCTTAGCTGCCGGATAGTTTCTCTCTGCCTTAAGCTGCAACTCCTCTACAGATAATTTTACAGAAAAATCCTGACCGGCAGCAGTCAGCGAAGCAGCGAAAAGCAAGAAAATACTACCCCAGGGGTAAATGGCCAAACGATTGATATTGAAGTTCATATAAAAAAGTACTATTTTTTGTAAACTATTGATTATTATTTGTTTGGCCATTTACCCCTGAGGTAGGGGGCAGGGCTGCAGCCTTGCGAGTATGGTCTTCACATTATCCTCTCTTCTTTTTTCAAGCATACTTGAAAACTCCTCATCATTACAGTTTGTCATTATTCTTACTATAGGGTCAGCAATAAACATAACAGCATTCAGTGATATAATTGAGAGCATCAAATCGACAGCAGAAATCTGCCTTATTTCTCCTTTTTTGTAAAGATCATCTAACTCTTTATCCAGATTTTGGATCAAAAGGGAGGGTATCACCCCCAGGTTCTCTCTTATCTTTTCCAGCCTTTTTTGGTTTGTTGAGATTTCATTAAACAGCAAAAAAGGTAGTCTTGGATTGGCCTTTAGTATGTCAAAATGTGCTTTTATCTTTTTTGCAATTTTTGCCTGAAAGTTACTTTCATCATTACCCTCAGTAAGGAATACATTAATAAAGAGCCTCACCTTATTTTCGAAGAAAAGATCAAAAAGCCGCTCCTTGCTTCTGAAGTAGTAGTGAACCAAAGCCTGGTTGCATCCGGCCAGGCGGGCAATATCGGTGGTGTGAGTCATCGCATAGCCTCTTTCGTAAAAGAGTTTCTCTGCGGCAATTAAAATCTTCTCTTCTGTTGAGGAATCTTTTACAGGTTTCATTTCAATATATTAATAAGTCTATTTAATAGGTCTATTAAATATTTTGCAAAGTAAGTAAAAGAAGTTTATATAGAATAAAAAAATAGTGATTTATATTATTATTTCAACGAGAATATAAAAGTACTCCCTTTTCCTGGTTCTGATTCTACCCTTATATTTCCACCCAAAGCCTCTACATATGCCTTGACAATTGATAAACCAAGACCTGAACCACTCTGTGTCCTTTTGAAATCAATATTTGTGCAGGCAAACCTGGAGCATATCAGAAGTATAGAGGGCTCAGGACTTGGACTATCCATTGTAAAGGGTTATGTAACTAAGCTGGGTGGTGAGATATGGCTGGAGTCATCACCTGGGGATGGCAGTACATTCTTCTTCTCTATCCCGGTCTAAATAATCAAAAAAAATTGCCGAAATGAGCAATTGTCCATTATCTTTGTAATGGACAAATGCCCATTATTATGCCAAGACCAAAATTAAAGCGAAAAATGTTTAATCCTCCTGAATTTAAGGGGTACAGGATCATTGGAGAGAGTAGTAATGAACATCCTGTGGTACTCAATCTTGAGGAGTATGAATCAATCAGGTTAAGTGATCATCTGCTTTTAGGACAGGTAAAAGCTGCCATAGAGATGGAAATTTCCAGATCTACATTTGCAAGAATTTATGAAAATGCAAGAAGAAAAATTGCTCTTGCTTTCGTTGAGGGAAGACCAATAGTCTTTGAAGGTGGTAAGGTCTACTTTGACAGCAGCTGGTATGAGTGCAAAAGTTGTAAATGTCTTTTTAACCATTTAGAAAAACAGAATCCTGTAGGGGGATGCTCTCTCTGCGGATCAAAAAAAATAATAATTTATAATGAAAACAGTAATAACATCAACAGGTAGCACACTTGATTCAAAGATGGATAAACGCTTTGGCAGATGTTCATTTTTTGTAGTTTACGACTCCGAGACTGGTTCAGTTGAGTTTGTCCCTAATGAAAATGCAGAGAGTGTTGAGGGGGCAGGAGTGGCCTCGGCAAGATTGGTGGCTACAAAAGGTGCTGAAAAAGTAGTGTCGGGAGAGTTTGGGAACAAGGTTAAAAACATTTTTGACAGTTTAGGTGTCCGTCTTATAATGATTAAAGAGGATAAGACAATAGAACAGATTATTGAACTTTTAAAAAATAATAAAGAGTAGTTATGAAAAGAAAATTTGCAGTTCCACTTGAAAATGGGGTTTTATGTTCACACTTTGGACATTGTACACAGTTTGCGTTTATTGATACAGATGGTAATACAGTTCTCTCTGAGACACTGGCTACTCCTCCACCCCATGAGCCGGGAATTTTACCTTTATGGCTTTATGGTGAGCAGGTAACAGATATTATTGCAGGTGGGATGGGGCAGCACGCTCAATCTATTTTGGTTCAAAATGGTATTAAAGTTCATATGGGAGCACCTCAGAAGTCAGCAAAGGCACTTGTGGAGGATTGTCTTAACGATATATTGGAGACAGGAGCTAATCAATGTGATCACTAGATGGTTAAAATAGCAATAGCGAGCGGTAAGGGTGGTACAGGAAAAACATTTGTGTCAACCAATTTTTATCAGTCATTATTAAAGAGAGGGGCCAATGTGTCCCTTACAGATTGTGATGCTGAGGAGCCTAATGCTGCCGCTTTTTTTAATATTTCAGAGAGGAGTAGAATTAAGGTTACTCAAAAAGTTCCTGTTATTGATATCGATAAGTGTCTCTTTTGTGGAAGGTGTCAGGATTGGTGCGCGTACAACGCCATATTAATTCTGAAAGAGAGGAAAATGGCTAAAGTAATGGAGGAGATGTGTCATGATTGCGGTGCTTGTCTGCTGGCCTGTAATTACGGAGCCATTACTGAAAAAGATGTGGATTTGGGAGATGTCACAACATACGATGTACAGGGACTATCCTCTCTTGTTGAGGGAAGATTAAAAGTGGGTGTTTATACACCTGTTCCGGTGCTCAAAAAGGCAATATCAGCAACTAGTGCAGAGATAGAGATTTTTGATTCTCCACCCGGTACATCTTGTCCATTTATTCATACAGTAAATGCCTCCGACTATATAATTCTTGTTACAGAGCCAACCCCCTTTGGATTAAATGATCTTAAACTCTCTGTTGAGATTTTAAGACATATGGAGAAGCGTTTCTCTGTAATTGTAAACAGGGCAGGGTTGGGTTGCAACGAGGTTTATGAGTATCTGGAAAATGAGAAAATTGATCTTCTTGCAGAGATACCATTTGATAGAAATTATGCGGAGATCTATTCAAAAGGAGGACTTGTCACAGAGGAGAACGAAGGTATCTCCCTTCAATTTGAAGTAATGGCTAATAAAATATTACAATGGAACTTGCAGTAATAAGCGGAAAGGGTGGAACCGGCAAGAGCAGTATTACATCTGCTTTTGCTACAATGAATAGGCAAGTTGTCCTTGCGGATTGTGATGTGGATGCGGCAAACCTGCATATAATAATGAATCCGGATATTGAGGAGACTCAAGTATATATTGCAGGTGAAAAGGCTGTTATTGATCAGGATAAATGTACAGGGTGCCGACTGTGTGAAGAGTATTGCCGTTTTGATGCAATCTCCTCAATAAATGGAATTTGTATTGTTGATGAAATATCGTGCGACGGGTGTAAACTTTGTGCGCGGTTATGTCCCTCTAAAGCAATAGAAATGGTTCCAAACGATAAGAGCAGGATGCACTCCGGATCCTTCAGAAATGGGAAGATGGTATATGGAAGACTGGAACCGGGAGAGGAGAATTCTGGTAAACTGGTAGCAATGGTAAGGAGTAAGGCCAGAGAAATTTCCGAGAGAGAGGGATTGGAGACTATTCTGATTGACGCTCCTCCGGGCATAGGGTGTGCATTAATATCTTCAATATCCGGAGTGTCAGATCTCTTAATAGTTACAGAACCATCCATCTCAGCAAAAAGCGATCTCAACAGAACTCTTCAACTTCTAGAAAATTACAGTTCAAATAAATATGTCGTAATCAATAAATATGACCTCTCTCCTGATTTAACTACAGAGGTTGAGGAGTTATGCAAAATTTACGATGTTAGCGTTATCGGAAAAATTCCTTTTGACCGGGTGGTAGTTGATGCAATGGTCAACAGAAAAAGTATAATTGAATTTAATCCGGATTCAGTTGTAAGTATTGAATTGGAAAAAATATGGAAAACAATAAAAAGTTATAAATAGTAATAGTAATGGAGAAACAGGAACAATTAATCAAGAGCAAGCCTGAGGGTATAAAAAAAATAATTGTAGTTGCATCCGGTAAGGGGGGTGTAGGTAAATCCACCGTAGCAGCCGGTCTTGCAATGAGTCTGGCATCAGAGGGCCATTCCGTCGGGCTGCTGGATGCCGATATATATGGTCCGTCAATTCCTTTGTTGTTCAATCTTAAAGGGAAGAGACCATTTGTAGTTGATAAGGATGGGAAAACCTATCTGGTACCATTTATCAACTTTGGGATAAAGCTAATGTCTATTGGTTTTCTTATTGATACAAGAGAGCCGGTTATATGGAGAGGCCCCAAGGCATCAAGTGGATTATCTCAGCTGCTTAACGACACTATGTGGGGTGAGCTTGATTATTTAATCATAGATACGCCTCCGGGAACCGGAGATATACATATAACAATTCTTCAGAACATGGCAGCTGACGGGGTGATTTTTGTTACCACTCCTCAGATTATGGCTATGGATGATGTAGAGAAGGCAATAGCTATGTACAAGAACCCTCAGATTGGAATACCTGTTATAGGAGTTGTTGAAAATATGTCATGGTTTACACCCTCTTCACACCCTGATGAGAAATATTTCCTTTTTGGTAAAGGAGGAGGCGAGAGGTTGGCAACTGAATTTGGAATCCCTTTGCTGGCACAGATACCTGTTAATGAGAATGTGGGAGTAAGCTGTGATGGGGGAAAGATGGGAGATTTAACAACTGACAGGCAGGTATATGAAGCATTTATGAAACTTATTGACATCATAACTTAAATATCATTGATATAGTAAATGAAAGTCTTGAAAATTACTACGCTTGTTGAAAATCATGTAACAGGAGAGGGGTTGGGTGCTGAACATGGCCTCTCTCTTTTACTTGAAATTGTAAATAAAGAGGGAGATGTTCTTTCAAGACATCTGTTTGATACAGGTCAGGGAGATCTTTTTGCCAAGAATGCTGCAGTTATGAATATTGATCTGAGGCAAATTGACAGTGTCTTTATTAGTCATGGACATTATGACCATGCAGGAGGGCTGGATTCTTTTCTTAAACTAAATCAAAATGCTTTAGTATATATAAAGGAGTCTGCACTTATACCTAAACATAATGGTTCGAGGTTTACTGGATTCAGACACGATAACTCTCTCTCTGCCGGAAGGTTGATTTTTGTGGAGAATCCACTGGAGATTTATCCCGGATTATTTATCATGCCTGAAATTTCAATATTCAATCAATCCGATACAAGTTTTATAAACGGAGATTTATTTGAAGATGAATTATATGTGGCTTATAATGATGGCATTTCAATTACAGTAATTTCCGGTTGCTCTCACAGAGGTATTACAAATATTATCCGTTCAGCAGAGGAGTATTTTAATTTACCTGTTCATAATATTGTAGCAGGGCTACATACAAACAATGCCTCTGAAAACAGACTCCTGTTTCTTGTGGATAAACTCTCCTCCGGCTCTTTAAAGAGAGCGTCATTATGCCATTGTACCGGCATTGACAGTTATTGTTATTTAAAGAATAGTATGAAAGATGTGAGTATTACTTACAACAGCTGTGGAAGTAGAATATATTTCTGACAGCTCATATTAAATAAGCTGGTTATTGCTTACTCCAGGTGCAAATAAAAATCTTCTGATCCTCTGTGAGAACTACTTGTGGATTCTTTTTAACGAAGGATTTTGGGGGCATCTTTCCCGATGTAATTGTCCTGCAAATTGCCTCAGCCTTTTTAGCTTGCTTAACAGCATCATAATTATCCCATTTTGTAAAGTTGAGATTTGCAAGAGCAGCTCCGCTTCCTCCTTGATTATGACACTTTCCGCAGGAGTTGTTAAGAATTTTCATGACATCATCAGGTATAGGCTTGGGTGACTGTTCGCCTGAGAGTACGGCATTGATGCTTAGCAAACCCAGAAGAGCAAACGAGAAGATAGCTGCAAGAGCTTTTCCGGATAAAATATTAATCTTTTTCATCTCGGGTTGATTTTTTAATTGTACCAAATATAATAAAAAAATAAAGGAGGCTGAACAAAAAGTATTTGGCTGGCTACTCATGCCGGGCGGGCGGGTAACCGCCAGGCCTCACGCCCGGCTCGGGTTGATAGGGATATTCGTATATGTGCTTATAAATCTGGCAATTGCAAATTGTTTTTTGAAAAACTTTTTAAAAAAACAATTTTTAAACACCTAACTACCTGTTAGATAAACGAATATCCCTGTCAAACCACCGCCTCCCGCCAAGTTTAAAAGGTGCTTCGCAGTTTATACTGCCGGTTCCCGGCCGGTTGTCCGTCATACCTGCGCCACTGTAATTCTCAATAAAGCAGCAAAAATCACTTTTACCTGACATGTGATATGTCATGTTAAGTTTCTGCAATCAGATAATCAAAGCGTTACAGCATTACGGGTTTTAAACTTTACGGTGAATTCACCTTTAAATTATAGGTATAATATTATAATGCACATGTGGGAAACTTTAGGTCAACCGGGATAAAGTCGGGGATTTTTAAAAGACAAAAGCCGCAAATAGCTAATATTAACTAGTTTGTGGCTTTCCTTGGTGCCCGGAACAGAACTCGCCAGTACTTCAAAAGGCACTTTCTTATTTCATTGATTCATAGCCATAAAGCACCCTAATTATCAGAATGCCAAATATTTATAAAATTTTTACTATTTCAGGAATTCTAGGATAATTTCATCTATTTTCAGATTTGCGGACGTGGTGCGGACGTGAAATTGATAAAATAGCACAAGAATTTTTTCTCCGTATCTTATATTTGAGATGCTTAAAAAAATATCTTTATGACTAAGATACTGAAGATTCTTGCAAAGAAAATCAACCCCGATTCCGGGAAGTCTGAAGTTCTGCTGAGGCTGCGTCATGGACATGATATAGCTCTCCGTGCTAAGACTCATCTATTCATCTCTTCTAAGTTTTTTGTCAAACAGAGAGAGGGGCTGGACGCCCCTGGAGAGATCGTTGTGAAATCCAGGATCCCATCACCTGAAATTACCCAGGCAAAAGAGGTCAGAAACAAAGTTGAGGAGATGTGCAGGTTATTTGAAGATATGATAACCTCAGAAAAACCTGCCAATATCACTTTAGACTGGCTCCAGAAAAAGGTAGACATGTATATTTATGGAGATGTGAGCGAACAAAGAGTTATAGTTCCAAAACCAAAAACGTTCTTCAACCATTTTGATGATTACCTCGCATTATCCCATTTTTCAGTGACCCGGATAAACCACTTTCGTGTTTTGTATCGTGCCCTTAAGCGGTACTCTCTTTTCAAAAAATATGAAATAACATTTGATTCCTTAAATCCAATAATCCTTGTTGATTTTGAGGGATTTTTAAGAGAAGAACACACTTTTTTTAAGGTGATTAATAAAGCTTCAGGTAAGAATGATAATCAGAGTGGGGAAGTACTGGTTCCTGTCAAAAAATATGAAGCTGTTTTTAAGCAATTTCCGGAATGTCGTCCACCAAAACCAAGGGGAGATAATTATGTAAAAGGACTTCTTACACTTCTCAGGACATTCATTATTTGGGCAAATAAAACAGGAAAAACACAACATAATCCATTTAAGGAACGTCAGATTTCAGAGTGTGTATATGGTACCCCAATTTTCATTACTGATGAGGAGCGAAGGATAATTTATGAAACAGATCTATCCTACGACAAACGCTTAGAGCAGCAGAGGGATATTTTTATATTTCAATGTTATATTGGTTGTAGAGTTAGCGATTTATACTCTATGCGCCAGTCTAACATAATAACAGAAAGAACATCAAGAGGAGATCGCAAGTGTATTAATTACATACCAAGAAAGACCAAAGAGGGTAATCCGATTACTGTATCTGTCCCTCTTAGTGAGACGGCCTTAAAAATTCTGAAGAAATATGAATATATGCAGAATGAGGTACTTGTAGACAATCGGTATTCAAAAGAGAATAAAAATAAAGCAATAAAGGTTAAGCCCTCTACTAAATCTGATGCCCCCATTTTTCCTCTGATTGCACAACAACGTTATAATGAATATATCAAGGAGGTATTTAAAGCTAGTGGGATTACACGCTCAGTATCTCTGATTAACCCAACCACAGGTGAAATTGAACAGAAAAGTATAGCAGATGTCGCTTCTTCGCACATGGCCAGAAGAACCTTTGTCGGTAACCTTTACAATAAGGTCCAGGATCCAAACCTGGTCGGCAGCCTCAGCGGACACAAAGAGGGAAGCAGGGCCTTTGCCAGGTATAGAACTATAAATATTGATATAAAAGCGGACCTGATAGATAAGATGTAAAAAATCGCCCTCAAATTGGGGGCGATAGTGTTTTTGGTGTCCTGTCCCAATTTAAAGTGCGGGACAGGTGGGACAGCAAATTTTACATACTTTTTTTAATATGATAGGGATTTAATTCTAAATTCATACCTGCCCAAGATTTTAGACCATTACAAAATAGCCCTTAAAACCCAGATTTTGTGGCAATTTAAATTTTTAGTAACAAGGTTATCTATTTTGTCAAAACTTGTCAATCCATTAACTGATCTTTGTTAAAAATTATCGACAACTTTATAAAATATCAATTATGGAAAACAAGCATCAGGTTCACAACTTAATTATTCTTGACGAGAGTGGCTCAATGGAGTCAATAAAAAACACCATTATCAAGGGATTTAATGAGCTGGTTCAGACTATTCACGGAATTGAAAAACAGTTTCCAGAGCAGGAGCACTTTATCTCCTTTGTAACATTCAACAGCCTTGGTACAAAATTTATACACCTTGTCGATCCTGCAGGTAAACTATCACAGATAGATGACAGAAAATACTGCCCTAACGCATGCACTCCTCTTTTTGATGCAATGGGTTTTGCGTTAGTTACACTGAAACAGGCTTTGACCGATAAAAGCAACTACAATGTTCTTGTAACCGTCCTCACAGACGGAGAAGAGAACAACTCTAAGGAGTACTCGGTAAACTCTATTAAGGCAATGGTTGAGGAGCTAAAACAAGAGAACTGGACATTCACATATATTGGAACAGATCATGATGTAGAGAAAATTGCTCTCTCAATCTCTATAACCAACACACTGAAATTTAGCAGATCTGACGAAGATATTAAACAAATGTTCGATATTGACAAAAATGCCAGGATCAAATACAGTAAGAATGTATCTATGTTCGCAAACTTCAGCGACAATGATAATTATTTTGATAAAGAATAAATGAAACACTTCAACTTTTTTCCTAAATCTTTTTTTCCAGGGACAAATCAGATTAAGCTTATGTTTAACCTGCTTGCGAGTTTGCATGAAAAAATATATAACCATTAAACCTCAAGCTGAATATTCAAAATATAGCCGACCTGATAGATAAGATGTAAAAAATCGCCCTCAAATTGGGGGCGATTGTTTTTTTGGTGTCCTGTCCCATTTTAATAGCGGGACAGATGGGACACTTGAGACAAATTTTGCCTGGCACTATCGTACTATACCCGCTATTGGTTGGATATAATGCTTATTTATTTGTATTTTGTATGTGTGGTAACGGTTTGCTATATGACCAGTGGCGGATTGCGGGCGACTTCCCTGTCAACAGTTACAAAACTTTGCGCGGGGCAGACGCTTTCAAGCTGCCACTGCGCCCGACATTGGTTATATTGCTTGTTATCGGCTGGCTTTTTCTTTTGTTACACTTTCTTCATCAGAATTTAAAAGGTTCAGTTTTAATATTCGTAGATTCTTCATTCAATTCTTATAATTCCTCCATTGCTTCTTCAATAGCAATATTAAAAAGATTATTTTCCAACTCTTCTATTTTGTTGTACTTCTTCATCTTTTTATAAATTCTCATAACATATTTTTCTTCCTCCCATCCTAAAACTACAGCACTAAAGGCATAATATTTTGACGATTGTTTTAGTACGCAGGTTAATGTGAAACTATCTTTTCCCCCTTCTTTATAATAGGTCTTTAAATATTTTGCCTTCCTTGTTACGTTTAAACTGTCAGCTTGCAGCAATAACTCAGCCCAAGTTTCAGGTAAAAGCAGTTGCGAGCCATAAAGCATTGCCACAATAAATTCTGCAGGACTGTCTTCATATTTGGAAAAATCTTCATCTGGGAATAATCGTTCTATGTCTATGGCATATTGTGACTCACTAATATTACCTCTATTAATTAACAATTCTGATAAATGTTTTCCAATTGCTTCTATTGTATTAGTTTTCTTTTCTTGAGCCACAATAGTTCCATTACCAACAAGTAAAGCAATGAAAAAGGATATAAGTATTCTTGTCATTCTTAGTATTAAATATTTTCGTTCTGTAAAATGCATATTGTCGGTTCTTTGTCTTCTTGTTTTATAGGCTATGTTTTAATTAAATAATTAAAAACAGATGCTATCTCAGTTTTTAGCTTGCCGATAACGGTTGATGGTATGGTGTCGTGCGGGATTACGAGGCGATTTCCTATCAGTTTACACCGACTTTTTTTACGAGCCACGAACCTTCAAAAACCTCTGAAACCCGCATGCACTATACCATGTGTTACCTGCTGGCATTTTTTAAGCCCTTTAGTATCTGTTTGTATTCTATAAATTCTTTATCTGCCGAATTCAGAGATAAAATGTAATTTATTTTTCCAAGTAAATGTTCCAAGTAATTATTCTTATTTTGATTGGTCTTTTCCATATGGCTTTGAATACCAAATTTCTTAATGTAAAACATTATATTTCGAATGTCATTTCTTTCTTTTTTGGGAACTTGTGGTATTTGATTTACAATAATCCCTGAAATTATCTGTTGGTGATTCTGTTTCATAAGCTTTGTTTTCGTTCCTTTAATTTTTAACCCAAGCTTATTCAATTCCTGTCTAACCTTTTTTACTAATTCTGTTGTTTTTATTTCACCTGAAAATGCTAAATCGTCCGCATATCGAGTATATTTAATATCATTTTCTCTGCAATAAATTGACATAGCGTCATCAAAACCGTTCAGGATTATATTTGATATATATGGACTTGTAGGAGCTCCTTGTGGTAGTTTGTTCTCTAGAAAACAAAGTTTTGTTAGTAAGTTTGATAGTATTGCAGAATAACCTATGTCTTCAAACATTTTTTGAACTAACTCAAATTTTATAGAACCAAAGAAATCTTTTATATCCATTGTCAGAATTTTCTTTGATTTTGTGTGATATTTTACATGGTCTTTAATATTTCTTTTGTGGATATATGCTTTAGCATACCTACTGACTTTTACATTATACAAAATCTCTTGTAAAATCCAGTCTTGAATTTCTTTCATGCTAGGTAATGGTTCAGAAATTATCCGTGAACCACCATCTTTTTTCTTGATGGGGAAACTTCTATAAAAAGATTTCGAATAAAGAGCAGCTTTTTTAATATAGCTCTTATTATATCCAACAAGTGAGCAAAAATGCGAGGTATTATAAATTACAGGAAGGTCACGGCTTATTAAAGGTTCCGCATATGCAAGACACTTATTAATATTTTCCACGGAGTATCCATTTTCCGAGGCTTTTATTACAAATTTGTTTTTGTAAGCTTCAAATTTCTTATTCATATCAAATTTCTTATTGAATGGGGAGCTGTTCACAGCCCCCATTCGAAACATCCGAGATTTTGAAATTTTAAATATCTTCGATTTTAAAATTTTAAAAGCTCGGAAAGCTTGAAAATATGTTCTCTACTAGGGAAGGTGACTTCACCACCCTTTTATTTTGCTAAAAATGAAGCTCGTCTTGCTTAGGCAAAAATATAAAATCTTTTTCTAAAACAGGAATTCTACTAGCATTTTTAGGTTCAATCCATTTATTTTTGTCTGTAATTTTTAATTTGCTTTCTAGTTCTCTAAATATTTCTTCCCCTTTTTTTGAAAGCGAAACATTATCACTTTCATAAATAATAAAGCCTTCAGATATAGCTTGACTAGTAATCTCTGAAATCTCTTTGTAGTCAAGACCTGCCCTTAAAAGTCGTTTGACATCACCATTATTTTTAATAATTGAAAATAGCGTATATAGGTGTTTTTCATTCATAATCTAATCTTTTAATATCTTGGAAATGGCGCTTTTAATGTTTTTCCTTTATGCACATATTCTTTCCAAAAAATTGGAAATGTATTGTTTGGTGTTTTTATTAAAGTTACCAGAGCTTCTGACTTTTCGTATCCCAGTCTATATTCTTTGACTTTTGGTATTCTATCTTCGATTTTTTGCATAATTGCTAATTTAGTGGTTAAATCTGGTTCTTGATAATAACTACTAATACCCTTATCCATTGATATGCCATATATACAATTAATGTTTCTTTCAATTAAAGACTTTAATGCAACTTCTTGGATTACAACAGTTGCAATTGACATATTATCGTTTATTGTGTCATTTTTGAGTATTTCAGAAAGAGTATTCTCTAAAGTCTTTCCGCTACCAATAAAATCATCTACTAAAATGATATAATCCTTACTTGTAAGTTTCAGTTTATCAGAGCTAACGTCTTCAAATGACTCAAGAGTTTTAACTTTTATATTATCAAATTGAGGAAGTGAAGTTTTTAAACCAGTCATCATATACATTACAGCGTGTCCACTTTTAGTGTCATTTTCATCATCTGGTTTAATAATCGGAAAAATATATAACCTTTCAATATCTTCTAAACGTTCTGCATAAAGCTTTTTAAGGATATTTCTTAAATGGGTTTGATAATCATTATATGTAACCCATGTATAACGGTCTGTCAATTCGAGTAATAAATCAACTTGCATATCATCTAAAGATTCGATTAGTTCTCCAAATTTCTTTAAAGTTTCATCATGTCCTTCTATTTCAATCCATTTCTTACTAGTAAAGATTGAAAAAAGCTTCATTATTTTGTTTAGTTCTACTTTCGTACTCATTCTGTCTCTTTTTTTATGCTTGCAGGTAACGTTGGCAATATGGCCAGTGGCGGTTTGCGGGCTACGTCCTTATCCACCGTTACAAACCTTGATACGGGACAGAAAGCTTCAAACTCCCACAGCCCCCGCCATTGGCTATATTGCGTGTTGTAGCCAGTTTTTATTTTTTTAATCATCTATTTATCTGTCCATTCTGGTGTTTTGCAATTACCCCCAATTATTTTCCAGTTATTAGTCTCCTTGTCATAAACAAATCGGAAATCAGGTATATATCCATTTGTTCCACCACATGCAATGGAATAATTTGCTTCTCGAAAATGTAATCCATTTTTAAAGAAAATTCCTTTTTTTACTTTTAATGCCAAATAGCCGAAGTTTATATCAATAGTATCATTTGAAATCTGTTTATGAGTAACTCTATATAACTTTAATGACTTGCCGTGCTTATAGGCGTAATCAAATAATTCATCTGCTGAAAGAAATTTATAAACACTATTATGGTCAAAGTTATTTTTAATCCTATCAATCTGCTCGTTTGGCTCAATGAATTTCCATCCACTCGATAATTGCAAATCAATCCGGCTGTTTAAGGCTTTTAAATAAATACTATCCAATGTCTGTTTGTCAATCTGCTCTTGATTGTTCGGTATTGTTTCAAGCAGCGAACTAATCTGTTTGAAATATTTTTTCTTGGGATAAATTAAAACTACTCCATTCCCGTTTCCATAAAGATATTTTTGCTCCTCACTTTTTAAAACTTCAATTTTATCTATCCAATTGGGATTTATGGAATTTGGAATTGAGTCTAAAAAATATTCAGTTTTGTCCATTTTAATCACAAACTTGGGTAACGAATCAAGAGGCTCGTTATTTATTCGAACATTTATATCATTTTTATCCTGTCCGTAAGCTAAAAGTGAAAGCGAAAAAATCAATATTGAAAATATGTATCTCATTTGCTGTTCGGTTTTCTAAAATTGGCTACAACTTGTTTATAGATCCATGTTTATTGAATATATCATTCCAAAAAATAGAGATATGTACACGTTTATGGAATAATGCATTTCTCTAAAACAAAATTAATTCATTGACAAAATTCTTTTAGGATAAAATATGACATCTATAAGAATGTCATGAAGTTAATTATTCTTTTTTAATTTCCAATTCTCTTCACCCCCACCATCTCCAATTCCATCTCTTCAATCAACAAAGCTAGCTCTTCTTCATTACCAAAATCCCCCAGCTCCTTCACCTTCAGAAATGTCATATTCTTCATCGGATCTCTCTGCTCCTCAACCGGAATAATCGGAATATACTCTTTCCGGTGCTGCCTAATCAGCAGGTCCGCAATATCCACATGATTGATTCTGTCCTCCTCAGTGGCACTCTTCTCCAGGATGTCAGAGACTGTTATATCAAGATCCTTTATTTGAGACAACTTCTCCTTCCACTCCTGGTATCCATCCACATCCGGGAAAGCCACAATTTTACGCCCTTTCAATACCTGGAGCCGGTCATTAAGCTGAGACTTCCCACCGGTGGCCAGCCATAAATACTCCGGCCAAAAAGAGCTGCATATTAGAGCAGTCTTCTCACTCTCTACAATAGCTACATTTTTAAATGGATATTTCTTCAACAGATGCTCCCCAAACAGACACTGAGTTAAAGTCCAGTCATCCGGCAGACGCAATTTGGGGTTGATTGACTGTTTCAAAATTGAGTGAACCCAGGTTATTTTTCCACCAATATTTTCATCCTTTATTCGTCGGCCAGTCACCCTGTTATATTTCATTATCTTTCCTGTACGGCACCGGCCCTCTTTGTCTATCTGATAGAAAATCACATCCCTGTTTTTTGTTACTCCTATAAAGTAGTCTTTGATGACTTTTAGGGTTTTTTCTCTGCCAATTAAACTTGAGAGGAATAGTGTGAAATCGCTGTCTATTGATGGGTTTACCGAGCTGTTTATAATATCTGTTGTTATTGTACATATTCTGATTTTTACTGTTGGTTTTTTTGTTGTTTGAGGTATATGGAAAAAGTTATCTTTCCAGTTGGGGCGAGCAGTTGGATTGTCTGTGAAAAATTGTTTTGGTGTATAGTGGTATCCGCAACTACTTTCATGATTACACCTTCCAACAGCCTCATTTAAATAATCTCCGTTTTCATCCACATAAAGAGAGAAGCAGTGTTTGTCCTCACAAGCGGGACAGGTAAAACGGCTTCCGGGACCTTTGTATGGTTGCAGGAAGTATGTATGTGACTCTTTCATAATGCATCAAAATCTTCATCAATTTCGAAAATGGATGAATCCTCCATTTCAGATTTAAACAGAAGAGGATGCACCTGTCCCGATTGTCCCTCCTGTCCCGCGTCCTCACATGGGACAGAACCATCCTGGGAAAAATCCTCCCTCCTTTTCTCCTGGGAGATAATCCGGTGAACTGTGGTTTTGCTCATGTTGACCAAATCGGCAATTTCCCTGACAGATTTCCCCTCTTTATGATAGAACATAATGGTAGAATGATTCTGCAAATCATCGTCATCACTCTTCTCCTTCAGGTGCTCAGACTCCTTTCCATACCCCTTATGAAGAAAATGGACATAACCATTATCATTTGTGATTTCATAAATAATGACATTATTGGAATCATAGATATATTCACTAGCTCTTACTTTCACTTGCTTGACAAACTTGATTCGCTTATCCTTTGCAGACTGTCCAATGGCAAAGACGTTATCAAAGAAGTTATAGAGCTTCTTGGAGCCTGCCAGGTCGTTTTGGGTAATGGGATTGCTTAAATTCCGTTTAGGGGTGTGGGAGATTATTAACAGAGTAAGAGAGTGTTTCTTTTTCAGGGCTAACAACTTCATCATAAATAATCCCGCCACATCACCCTTTTCAGAACTGTTACAGAGGTATGTAAGATTATCTATTATCACTATTTTAGCATCAGTCTGCAGGGCAGCATCCTCAATGTCTTTGATGATTGCCTGTTCATAATTCTCTACGCCTACTAGTGCAGGATCAATCTCCGCCCTGTAAAAGTTATTAGAAAAATAATATCGGAACCCCAGTTCTTTACTTGTGTATCTCAGCTGAAATTGCTTTTCCGATAGCTCACAATCCACATAAATAACTTTTCTATACCTGGATATGTAATCTGCCATTTGCACTGCAAAAATGGATTTGCCGGCATTAGAGTCGGCAAACAGACAGGCCACCTCCCCCTCGTTGAGGAGCCCATAATATAGGTCCACCGGGTCAGGCATCTTTAGGGCATCATCAACAGATTTGTTGGCAGTCTTGATTGAGAGCATGCCAACATATTTACATTCATCGTTGACACCGGTATTTTTCTCAAGCTCCAAAGAGATCTTATCTGTAAAGCTATCTCCCGCTCCCATCATCTTCTATCTTTATATGGATTGTTGGATTTTTCTACACTCCAGACAGGCTTGCCGTAATGATCAGTTATATTACCTTCAATTATTGCAGATATGTCTCTCCAGAGCCAGCGACGTTCTGAACCAATCATTACCGGGTGCAGATAGTTATATTTAGTATCCCATCTCCATAGGGTAGTTTCACCTACACCCAATAACTCCATTACCTCTTTTTTCGTTAAAAGAGTATCGGGTAAGATTTTCTCCCTTCTCTTTTCTTCGTTTAATGTTGCAAGATCCTTTGCTAATACACGAGCTGCTTCAATCAAGTCAGTTACTTTTACCTGAATGACTACATCAGGATACTCCATAGCAAGAGTATAAACATCAATTCCCATAATATGAATAATCAGGAATTGCACCCCTCCCCATCCACCTCCAAGCAGTGGTATCGTTCGGTGTTTGGGACCAGAATGATAACTTGGATTTTATCGTCTGACCCGTAACAAAATTGTGTAAAAACGTAATAAATCAGGAATTTATCGTGTTTACGTAAAATAGGTTTTTGCAGGTAACAATAGAATGGAATCTTTCTCAGATAGTTACAAAAATAACTTGATTCTTCCGGTAACAATCAGGTAACAATTACCGGGATCAAATAAAAAATTATCTTATGAGATGGTCTAGTTTTTCAGACAGTTTTTTATTGAATTTTTAATTTATTCACGTAAGTAGTTCTTTGACAAATATATAAATTTTGAATTAGGAATTACGCCGCTTTGTTGAATATTTTTGCCGGCGTTGTGTAATCCAGGCTTGAATGCTCTCTCAAATTATTGTAAAAATTTACAAACTCGCTGCAGCACCTATGCAAATCTGTACCATTCTCAGGGAGTTCTAAATATATTTTATCATATTTGATAGTCCTGAAAAACCTCTCAACGAATGAATCGTCTGTTGCTCTTCCTTTTCCGTCCATAGATATCTGTATTTCTTGTTCTTTAAGGAAATTGATATATTCTTCAGATGTAAACTGGCTTCCCTGATCTGAGTTGATTATTTTGGGAGAGCCATATCTTATAATGGCATCAGAAATTGCATTTACAACCCACTCAGCTGTCATTGTATTTGACAAACTCCAACCCACAAGATATCGACTGTAGATATCAATTATTGCAAAGAGATACATATAACCCTTTTTAAGAGGGATATAGGAGATATCTATTGCCCAAACATGATTGGTTTCATTTATCGGTAAGTTTCTCAAAAGGTAGGGATACTTGTATTTAGCCGGATCACAAAATGTTGTTCTGGGCTTACAATAAATGGTCTTTATACGCATCAAACGCATTAGAGAACGTACCTTGTATCGGCCAATGTTGAAGCCCAAACGTTTAAAAGCTTGATACATTCTTCTGGTTCCTCTGGTTGGATCTTCAGTATAAAGAAAATCAATGTTTCTCAGTAGGCATCCGATAAAACCCATATTGTAACCCTAGTTTGGCCTATTTAATTTTGTTTTAAAATTAAACGTCATGACACTAGAGGAGTACGAACAACTGGAACAGGATTTTTTATCATCAACCACTGACATCCGGTCCTTTCTTCAACGCAGAGGAGTTAGCCATCACAAGTATTACTACTGGAAGCGCAAATCAAGAGAGCTAAAAGAGTCTGCAGTTGTCTCTGAGGGTCAGTTTCTTCCCATTGATCTTCATTCTGGCAGTCTAATCAAACCTTCTAAACGAGGCAAAAGTGCAAAACAGCCATTAATCGGCCAGGGTGAGATTGAGATTGAGCTTCGTACCCCTTCCGGTGCTGAGTTCCGTATCCGGGGTATTATGGACTCACTCATGTTAAGTACTATCATCGCTTCAACCTCAGGCCGCCGCAATGTTTAGTCTTAATGACAGCATGCGTTACCTTCTCTACAGTGAGCCCACAGATATGCGCAAGAGTTACCACACCCTGAGTGGTCTTGTAACAAACAATATGGGACTCAATGTACGCAACGGAGATGTCTTTATCTTCGTTAACAAGGCCCGTAACAGAATCAAACTACTTCATATGGAGCCAGGTGGTCTTGTTATCTACTCCAAACTGCTTGAAGAGGGTCGTTTTCGCCTTCCTTCAAGAGATCCTGAGCAAGGTAGTGTCAAAATGAACTGGCTTGACCTGGTGATGATGGTTGAGGGAGTTATGGATGACCCGGCGACAAGATTAAGGCGATTAAAAAGAGTAAATATTTAGCATAAAATATTGGTAATTATTTGGTAATATATTAATCTAAAACATAGTCTGGGCTTAATTTCCTTGAAAAATAATATTTCTTCTTCTTCATTATGAAAATCATATGCCAAGATAAATGCTTTCAAATGCTTGAACGCATCGGTAAGTACACGGGAAGCCTCCAACGACTTTGTAACTATACTGATTTCCGAGCATTCAATTTGCTCAACTTTCATATCAACCTCTTTTTTAAGACTGGAAGTAAATTGAATCATATTTCCGCACTTTATTTATACCAAAGCCTGATAAAACAGGGTTCCATTACTTATTGAGCTACTTTGGATATTAATTATTATACTAACATATTTATTCCCAAAATCATAAAACGGACATATTTAAAGTTTCATCCGCAAAATCCTTATTGCATTTAGTATTGCCAATAATGACACTCCCACGTCGGCAAATACCGCTTCCCATAAAGTAGCAACCCCTCCTGCGCCCAAAATCAACACAATAAGTTTTACGCCGAAAGCCAAACTTATATTTTGTATGACAATCCGGCGGGTTGCTTTTCCGATCCTGATTGCAGTTGCTATCCGGCTCGGTTGGTCTGTTTGTATGATAACGTCTGCTGTTTCGATAGCAACATCGCTACCCAATCCCCCCATAGCTATACCTACATCACTCATGGCAAGAACGGGAGCATCATTTATTCCGTCGCCAACAAATGCGATGTTATTTAAAGGATTAGACTTCAATTGTTCTACATACTCGACTTTCCCTTCGGGAAGTAAATCGCCATAAGCCTGACCGATGTTTAGTTCTGTTGCCAGTTTTGAAACGATAGCCTGTTTGTCGCCGGAAAGCATTACGATATTTTTGATACCTAATTCCCTTAAAGCATTTATGGCTACGGCTGCATCTTCTTTAGGTGCATCCGCCACAAGGATGTAGCCTGCATATAGCCCGTCAATGGCACAAACAACAATCGTTTCGGGTATTGTAGTAATCTCCACAGGAAATTCAATACTGTTTTTAATCAATAATTTGGGATTACCTACCAATACTATTTTCTTGTCGATTGATGCTTGAAGCCCATAGCCTGCAATTTCATTTACAATCTCCGGTTTAATAACTTCAAGATTCTGCTGATTGGCATATTCAACAATCGCTTTAGCTATCGGATGCGTACTTTGCGTTTCTATTGAAGCAACGAGACTTATTAAGTCTGTTTCAATAATATGGTTTGCAGGGACTATCTTCTGAACACTGAAAACACCTTGTGTCAGCGTTCCCGTTTTATCCATTACCACCGTATTGACTTTTGTAATTGCTTCCAGATAGTTGCTTCCCTTAAACAATATACCATTCCTCGAAGCGGCTCCTATACCGCCAAAATAGCCAAGCGGAATACTTATTACCAATGCACACGGACAAGATATTACCAAGAATACAAGCCCTCTATAAATCCAGTCATAAAAGACATAATCGAATGTGGGATTGATAGCAGAATATGCTAATGGCAACAATACAATCAGTGCTGCCAATGCGACCACTATCGGAGTATATATTCGGGCAAACTTACGAATGAACTGTTCAGCAGGTGCTTTCTTTTCGGTTGCGTTCTGAACAAGGTCAAGAATACGAGCCAAAGCACTCATGCCGAACGGTTTTGTAACCTCAATTCTTGATACATTGTCAGTAAGTATCATACCAGCAAATACTTCTTCACTTTTCCGTATCGTTCTGGGAACGCTCTCGCCAGTTAGTGCCGAAGTATTAAAAGATGCCGATTCGTTCAGTAAAATTCCGTCAAGAGGAACTCTTTCGCCTACCTTCACTTCTACTATATCACCTACATTTACATTTTCCGGCGAAACCGTTTCGGTTTTATCCATCTTAATAACTGTTGCTGTTTCGGGACGTACATCAAGCAATGCACTGATACTTCTTTTTGCTCGGTTTACTGCACTATCCTGAAACAGCTCTCCCACAGCGTAGAACAGCATCACGGCAACCCCTTCGGGGTATTCTCCAATGAAGAATGCCCCGATAGTTGCGATGCTCATTAATGTATATTCGCTGAAAATATCTTTCTGGCGAATACTTTCCCATGCTTCTATAATTACAGGTATTCCAACCGGAATATATGCTATTATATACCATGCCAACCTTATCCAATTATTTGAAAAGAAAGACAGGTCTGCGGTAGAAAAGATTATGCCTGCTATTAACATGACAAATGAAATGGCAGCCCTTATATATGCTTTCTTTTGCGAAAAATTTTCTTCTTTTCCGGTAGTGTTTACTGAACAACTACCACTACTGCAATTACTCATAATTATTATAATTTATTGTTTATACTTCTTGTACAAGTCCTCATTAAAAAACGCAAATGGCATAAGAGCAAAGAAAATCCCAAAGAATAAAACCTCTTTTAGTGGCCAATTATGAAAGAAACAATGAGGATTCCCACATCTGGTAACAAAGTACCACAGTAAAACGCCTAATATTACTCCAACGGCAATACTTGTTACTATAATCCATTTTTTAGCCTTTGAGCTTAATTTCTTTTTTTTGGCAATGCTATTGCCCTTCTTTTTATTTTGCTGCTTTTTCATGGCATCCCATTTTAGAGTTCTACGGCTGATAGTTCAGCAAAAGCCTTTTGATAATCCCTTTCGGCTTCCAATGCCTGATTAACCGTATCATAATACAAACCAATTTCAACCATGTATTCAAGCAGGGAAATTTCTCCGGCATCAAGTGCCCTTTTTAGCAAATCGGTATTATTAACATTGATGAGTGATTTTCGGTAATTATCGGCTGTCAGCTTCAATCCAAATGCCCGATTGTACAATATCTGAATTTGGCTGTAAAACTGCTGTTTACTGTCTTTTTGCCGTGATTCGGCAGCCCTGACAGCAGCTTTAGCTTGTTTTACCCTGTTTTTATTTTCCCACAATGGAATTGATACACCCAGAGAAATCCCCTGAAAGCGCTGACCGACTACTTTTTCACTCATATAACCTGCCGAAAAAGTAGGCAACCCCATAGCTTTACTCAACGATACCTGTTTTTTACTGACTTCTATTTCCTGCTTTACATAGGCGAGAACAGGATTCTTTTCTTCCGCCTGAACATACCAGTCTTCAAAATTCAAAGGGAGTTCAACCTGATTATATTGCGTATCATTCAATACTACATCAATTCCCCCGTTCAGCCTTTTCAGTTGCGATAACAAGGCATTCCGCTCAACGTCGATACGGGATATTTCGCCTTGTACAGTTGATAAATTCAGACTTACTTTGTTATATTCCAATATATTTGCATCGCCTCTATCCATACGTTCTTTATATCCCGAAGCGATTGTTTGGGCGTGTTGCAAACGTAAATCCAACTCTTTTTTCAAGGCATTGTAATATATCAATTCGGTACAATACTGTTTTGCTTCCAAAAGAATATTCATTCGGTCGGATTTATACTGCCACTCCACCAAATCATTCCTCCCATTAGCTAACCTGCCTTTCATTCCGGTTATGGTAGGAATATCAAAAGTCTGTGATACGCTCAAATCGGTACGGTTCCCAATATCTGTGGGATTTCCCCACAGATAATTGAAGCCCACTTCCGGATTATCAAGATAAATACCCGTTCTATTTTCTAACTTCTGCGCATCCGCACTTTCACGGAGCGATTTTAATGTTGTATTGTTTTCTTCTATCGAAGTCAATACAGAGTTGATATTTGTTTGAGCATTCAAGGTAATGCCCGTGAACAATATCAATATGGTTATTATGATCGTTTTCATTTGAATCTTATTTATTGTTTTCTTCATTTTCATTCTCACTCTCTTCCAAAACTTCTGTTGCAACCATTTTTCTGTTGGTCATCAGAAACATGATAGGAATTATAAAACCATTCAAAAGCGTAGATGTAAGCAATCCTCCGAGAATAACCTGCGCCATCGGGCTTTGTATTTCATTACCCGGAAGATCACCGCCTAAAGCAAGCGGAATAAGCGCAAGACCGGAAGTTAATGCTGTCATCAGGATTGGGTTCAAACGGTCTAATGAACCGTGTATTACGCTTTCCATTTTACTATAACCTTCTGCAACCAAGTCATTGTAACGAGATATTAAAAGCATTCCGTTTCGGGTGGCAATACCGAAAAGCGATATAAAACCAATAATAGCAGGAATACTCATAACCCCAGTAGTAAAGAATATGGTAAATACGCCACCAATTAAAGCTAATGGGAGATTCAGAAGAATAACGGCGGATTGGTTTATGCTCTTGAATTGCGCATACAATAACAGGAATATCACCAAAATAGAAAAGATTGATGTGATGAGCAAGGTACGGGAAGCAGCCTGTTCACTTTCAAACTGTCCGCCATACTCAATATGATAGCCTTCCGGCAAAGTTATTTCTTCATTTACCGTCTTTTGAATATCATTTACCACACCTCTTAAATCACGTCCTGCGACATTGGCTGAAATAACAATCTTCCGGGCGACATTCTCTCTGTTAATCGTATTGGGGCCTGTCGTCGAAGTTATTTCAGCAATATTACCTAATGGTATTTTACGTCCGTTGGCATCTACAATCAGGTTCTTAATCCTGTCGGCTGTTTCCCGGCTGTCATCATTCACTTTCAAGGTAAGGTCGAAAGACCTGTTTTCTTCATAGACCTGCGAAACAACTTCCCCTGCCAACATTATATTGACAATCTCTGCAAATTCGGGTAAGGTAATGCCGTATTTAGCCATTACTTCCCTTTTCGGTTCTATCTTTAATTGTGGACGCTCTATCTGCTGTTCCACATTCAAATCGGCAATGCCTTCAATGTCTTCAATAGAAGCCTTGATTTGATTTCCCAAAGCAAACATTTTATTCAGATCTGTTCCGAACAGTTTGATAGCAATATTAGCCCGTGTTCCCGATAGCATTGCATCGATACGATGTGAAATAGGTTGTCCGATTTCTATATTGACACCCGGCAATACTTTCAATTTTTCCCTTATTTCGGCTAATACTTCATCTTTGGAACGTTTGTCAAGAATGAACGGAGCTTCAATTTCTGATACGTTTACGCCCAAAGCGTGTTCATCCAGTTCTGCACGTCCAGTTTTACGTCCTACGGTTTGTATTTCAGGAACAGAAAGCAGAATATTTTCGGCTATGCGCCCCATTTTATCGGATTCTGCAAGGGATATTCCCGGCATTGTACTCACACTAATTGTAAAAGAACCTTCGTTGAATGGGGGTAAAAAACTTCTACCTAATGTAAAAAACATGATTACAGCAGCCACCAGAACACCACCTGTTATACCAAGTACCCATTTTTTATGAGTGAGTGCCCATTTTAGGGCTTTTTCATATACAATTTTCACTTTCCTGACAATATAAGGCTCACGTTCGGGTTTGTCTCCTTTTCGGGGTTTACCTAATAAATAGCTACACAATACAGGTGTAAGCGTAAGAGCAACAACCGTAGAGGCAATCAATGCCATGATAAATGCTACTCCCAGAGGAGCAAGCATACGTCCTTCCATTCCTGAAAGGAAAAACAGAGGAACAAAACTGGCAATAATGATAAGCGTTGAGTAAAGAATAGGCATACGTACCTCTTTTGACGCTTCAAAAACAATGGTCAATACCGTTTTTTGTTCTTCTTTTGGCTTCTGTCTGTTTTCCCGTAGCCGTTTAAATACATTTTCAACGTCCACAATAGCATCATCGACCAAAGAACCGATAGCAATAGCCATACCGCCTAAGCTCATGGTATTGATAGTCAAACCCATGAATTTAAGGGAAAGTATGGCAAAAACTAATGCAAGCGGAATCGTAACAAGCGAAATAACGGTTGTACGGGCGTTCATCAAAAAGATAACCAATATGATTACTACAAAAATCCCTCCTTCGTATAAAGATTTTTGCACGTTATTAATTGAATTGTCAATGAAACGGGCTTGGCGGAAAATATCGGTGGAAATTTTCACGTCAGCAGGTAATGTCTGCTGTAATTCTGCAAGGGATTCATCCAGTTTGTCTGTTAAATCCAGTGTGCTTGTCGCGGGCTGTTTGGTTATCGTCATCAACACAGCAGGTTTACCATCATTTGAAGCAATACCCAGCTTAGGTGCCTTATCTCCTATTTGTACATCTGCTATGTTTTCCAAAAGTATGGGAATATCATTAACGGTTTTGATGACTGCTTTACCTAATGCTGAAACCTTATTGGTAGAAAGTACCCCACGTATGATATACTCGTTTCCATATTCATACAAAACACCTCCGGCGGCATTCTGATTCATTTCAGTAACTACTTCTATCACTTCATTCAACCCGATTCCGTAGTGTTTCATCTTTTCAGGGTTAAGTAAAATCTGATACTCCTTAATTTCACCTCCTATTACAGTAACTTGTGCTACACCGCCTGTCGATAATAAACGGGGGCGGATTGTCCAGTCTGCTAATGTTCGTAAGTCCTGTAATGAAGTGGAATCTGCAGTAAGACCGATTATCATTAATTCTCCCAAAATGGATGACTGTGGCCCTAATGTCGGATTACCAACATTGGAGGGCAAATCATCTTTTACTACGGATAATTTTTCAGACACAATCTGTCTGGCTCGATAGATGTCCGTTCCCCAATTAAATTCAACCCATACAATGGAAAATCCTGTGGTAGAAGATGAACGCACACGGCGCACATCTGTCGCTCCGTTCAATGCTGTTTCAACAGGAAAACTTACCAAACGTTCAACTTCTTCGGGTGCCATACCCTTTGCTTCTGTCATCACAACGACTGTCGGTGCATTCAAATCCGGGAATACATCGACTTCCATATTAACGGCAGTATAAGTTCCTGCCAACATTAATAATACGGATGCCACTAAAACAACCATCCGGTTGTTTAGCGAGAATTTAATTATTTTGTTCAACATAATAATTCGTGTTAAGGGTTAATGTGAATGTCCTTCAGGCATTACTGATGAAGTGGCAGCCAGTTTTACCTGATAGACACCTTTTACAACTACTTCATCGCCTTTTTTCAGTCCTGAAAGTATTTGTACCCTTTCACCATTATTTTGACCAAGTATTACTTCCTGTTTCTTATATCCTTCTTCGTCCAGTCTTAAATAAACGAAGTTCAAGCCCTGTTCTTCCGTTACAGAAGATACGGGAACAGAGATTATATTTTCTTGTGGGCTTGATAACAGGTAAACTTCTGTAAATGCACCCGGTATAATATCGCCGATATTGTCAAATTCAAATGTTACCGGAATATAGAACGTCTGCTCTCCCGATGATTTACCATATGACAATAAACGTCCGTTCAAATCGGAAAGTTTATAAACAACATTATCATAAGCAGGCTTAAAATTGGCACTGCTTATGGTTTTCAGCATCTTGAAATTATTTTCCGATACTTCTGCTCTTAACTGCAAACGCTTATTCTGTGAAACAGTAGCTATCGGTTGACCGACAGAAACATATTCTCCCTGTGCAACCAATCTGTTTTTTATATATCCGCTGATAGGGGAGGTTACGCTTATACCTGATGCTGTAATATTGGAAGCCTGCGCTTCGTATGCAGTTTTTGCAGTTTCATAACGAAGTTTAGACTGTTCAAAATCTTTCGCCGAAATAATCTGATCTTTTACAAGACCTTCTGCCCTTTGGTATTCTTTAAGGGCAATGTCGTAGGCGATTTTTGCTTTAGCTGCCGGATCTCCCTCTAATAGTTTTTTAGCAGATATAGTAACAACCGATTGACCTGCATTTATTGCAGTACCATCAGTGATTGAGGGATTTGTAAAAGATACAATCCCATTGGACGTTGCTGCAATGACAACTTCATTCCCTTGTGATGCCTGTATCTGACCGCTTGTTTTAATTGCTTGATAAAAAGTTCCGGGAGAAACAGCTTCAGTAGTAAGCCCGACTAATTTTGCCTGCTCTTTGGAAAAGACAATTTCTTCTATGCTTCCACTTTCTTTTCCATGACCGTGCCCATCATCTTCGGAATGATTACCATCTTTGGCATGGTCATGCCCATCATCGTCCGAATGATCGTGGTCTTTTTCATTTGAATGGTCGTGTCCGTCACCATCTACATGCTCATGTTTATCCCGTGAATTTTGATTGTCTTTTTTTTGACCGGAGTTGCATCCGGTAAATATTATTGCGATAACAACAAATAAACCTATTATGTACGTTTTCATTTTGCTAATTATTTTAATTGTGGAAGTAGCAAAGTCTGACAAGCCTTACTCCCTGTGAAAAATATTGATTTGAATGAGTATTGATATATACCAATAAATCATGCTTTGAACATGTTGAACTGTACAAAGCAATCTGACTTATAAGTTATAAGCCAAATTCTTTAGCAAAATGAAAAAGGAGGTGCCCGCAAACCGTGAAATTGGTTTGCCTCTGCGGATTTATAGAATAGGATATACTCTCCGTACTTAAAGTAGGAGAGTGAAACTCCCGTGTCGAAAGTTAAGACATCCGCAGCTAAAAAGAAGATTGGGAATAAATGGGTAAAATCATGATTTTGGCAAGAAGCTATCTTGCATCTTGCTTCATCAACTTTAGGAGCAGTATACTCGGATTCAGCAATACATGATTGTTCATGTTCATCAGGTAATTCTTTGTGGTCTGTATGTTTGTCATTTACCTGATTATCCTGCTCACATATTTCCATAACGATGCACACCAATCCTTCGTGATGATGATGAGGCACTATGGCAAGTAATAGTAATACTAAACTTGACAATGCAACAAACGATATGGAAATATATTTTTTCACTAATTTTTTATTTATCTGTGCAAAGATATGACAAAAAACCATGCAGCTAAGTTGCAATTTTATCACATTTCCCGCAATAGCCTTTTATTACAAAATTTATACCTTCGATTTCCATATCATCAGGTAGTTTGATTTTAGGAGCATGAACGCTTTCCAGACAAAATGCCCGCTTACAATAATTGCAATAAAAATGTAAATGGTAATCATTCGCATCACAATCACAATTCTCTTGACAAATCGAATATTTTATCGAGCCTGATCCGTCATCAAATTTATGAATCAGTAGTTTGTCATTAAACAGGTGGATAGTGCGGGAAATGGTTGATTTATCAATACTCAACAATACCTTTTCCAAATCACCCAGACTGAATGCCCTGTCAAACTTCAACATTTCACTGAATACCAAAATACGTATGGATGTGGGTTTTATACCTCTTCCTTCTAATATTTTTACGATAGAATCATTCATAGGCTTTAAAATTACCTGTAATTTACTCCATATAATAGAAACGACATTTCTGCTATATGTATATATACCGCACAAAGGTTATTATACCCTACCAAAAAATAATCATTAGTGTCCACTAAAAATTAATTTTCGTTCTTTGAAATCGTTATAATTTAGCAAGTTATAAGCTTTTTTGTTGCGTGACGACTTGAATTTAATAATTTAGCCGAGATTAATATCTTAGGCAATGTTTACAGGTAAATATGTTTTCGCGCAATTAGTTGAGTTTCTTCCACAACGTATTTTTGATGCAATAGTCAATAAATATGACGGAAATAGATATGTAAAACATTTTACCTGCTGGAACCAACTGCTTGCCATGATGTTCGGACAACTTACCAACAGGGAAAGTTTGCGAGATTTGATAGTTGCAATTGACGCCCATAGATCAAAATGTTATCACTTAGGACTCGGTAAAAATGTGACCAGAAGCAATCTGTCTAAAGCGAATGAGAACAGAGACTATAGAATATTTGAAGAATTTGCCTATTATCTTATAGATATTGCCAGAAAGAAAAGGGCGAATACCGACTTTGAAATTCAAGGGAAAGTCTACGCATTTGATTCTACTACCACAGATCTGTGTTTAAGCGTTTTCTGGTGGGCAAAATTCCGTTCAACAAAAGGAGGCATTAAGTTTCATACTCTTTATGATATCACAACTCAGATACCGGCATTTGTCCATATAACGTCTGCGTCTGTTCACGATATGAATGCGATGGATGTAATTCCCTATGAATGTGGAGCATATTATATTTTCGACAGGGCTTATATGGACTATTCAAGGCTATACAATGTGATAAGACATTCTGCATATTTTGTTATAAGAGCAAAAAGGAACCTTAAAATCGAGATTCTGAAAGATCTTAAACGCGATAATTGTCCGGAAATCATCATAAGCGACCATCTTGTCAGACTTGATGCATTCTATTCATATCTTGATTACCCGGAAAATTTTAGGCGAGTCAGATATTATGATGTAGAAACACGCAGACCATTTACCTTCCTTACCAACAATATGGAAATATCTGCAGAACAAGTAGCACTACTCTATAAAAATCGCTGGCAGATTGAGTTGTTTTTCAAATGGATAAAGCAACATCTGAAAATCAAATCCTTTTGGGGTACATCTGAAAACGCTGTCAGGATTCAAGTGTATTCTGCAATCATTACCTATTGCCTGGTTGCCATTGTAGAGCATGATCTGAAAATCAATCGTTCAACTTATGAAGTATTACAGGTGCTTGGAATATCACTACTTGATAAAACACCCATGATTGAGCTTTTTAAAAATGCTGAAAATAACGATTTCAAAGAACTTTTGTATAACCAACAACTGTCCTTAAATTTTTAGTGGACAGTCATGATAAAATGATATTATTAGTAATTCCATTGACTTATATGGTTTTGCGTAAAAATAATCTAATATTTATTAAGTTCCTTATAAAATTCTTTTAATATTTCCCACTCTTTGTTGTAATATGGATTACTCATTACCTTTCCAGACGCGGTAAAACTATTAAATATTAAACGTTTTATATGATCCCCAATACTCATTGGTAATATCTTGTATTCAATATTATCATAATCTGAATACATAATCTTATAACCTTGTAAATGAAGCGCATCTCTGTTAGAGATCTTTTCAGTGTAATGAGCTTTAAATTTCGCTTCTCCATTCTCACTGAAAAATACTCCAAGTATCTTCTCATCTTCAATAATAGTCAAATGTACTAGCCTATTTTCCGGATTAATACCATTCATGTATTCTTTACCTATCCTTTTCTTTAGTAGTGTAGAGATGTATACTTTATTGACATGTCCAGAATCATAACATTGCAGAAGGAATCCATTTTTTTGATTTGCTGATATTGGCAGAATATAATCCGCTTTTAGAGGAGTTTCTTCTGTTAAAACATAAGTACCTGATTCAAACAGATTAAAGTATCGGATAATATTACCGGATGAGGATGATTGATTTATATCACCAGTGTTTTGCTCTAGGTAAAATGTATTTTCTGCTTCTGAATCATCAATATCTAAAATAGTAATAGGCTCCTCACGATTGTCCAGTAATGTGGAAACTCCTTCGGTAAACGGAGAGTTAGTGATTTCGCTTGTTATCTCTTCAATCTCCTCATGTACCTTCAACAAATTCCAGAGTGGCTCAAGCGATTCTTCTCTGTTTATATAATAATCGCCTCCTCTAAGTTTAAAAAACTGCCAGCCACAGCGCTCAAGCACTTTGTTTTTTTGAATATGATTATAAAATTTATCTTGCCCATGCCATCTATCGTCAGAACACTCAATTGCTATCTTAGTACCATTTGGCGAATAAACAACCATATCAATCTGATATTTTCCTTTAACTACTTCGTATTTTGGTTTTACACTATATCCATTTAAAACGATATTATTAAAAACCTCAATTTCTAATTGACTTTCAAATGGTTCGATGTTACTATTAGGTCTAACATCAAGCACAATAGGCATGGGAGGTTTAACCGGTTTGTAGTTTACAAAGTGATCCAGAAGTTTATATCTTAAATCATTTAAGTTGCTAAGGTCCTCAATTTGGATTGAGTGAAAGAGCCAAATTTGTTCTATTGCTCGACTGACTGCCACATTAAATCTTCTTTCGTCTTCAGCTCTAGTCAATGCGCTCCTGTTGTGGTTGCGAGCAGTGACTAAACTCAACAATATAATATCCCGTTCATCTCCCTGGAAACTAGCTGAGTTACCACATATAATCTTCCTCTTTTTAAACTCAGTCTCCCCAATATTTTTTAAAAGCATTGTTTCAATGATAACACTTTGCGCGTTACCTTGTAAACATATAATACCTATTGTTTTACCATCATATCTCTTATCATTTACTATTTCATTCACTTTGTTACTTATAGCCTTTGCCTCGTTCTCATTTCGAATAGATGAGCTCTGGCCTTCTGAGTAACCTTCAGGACAATATACATGCATTAATGGCTCTAATCTATTTTCTGAATATTGTTTGAGAGGATATAGGCTATTACCCTCAGGAGCGTAGAATAATTTATTAGAAAACTCAATAATCTCTGGCATACACCGGAAATGTTCTCTTAATACTGTTATTCCATCGCAAAATCTTTTAGCATGATCAAAAAAGCTATACTCAGTACCATAGAAATTTTTGAATGGAATTCCTTGAAGATGTTTTTCAATAAATGGAGTCATAGCATTAGCGTCCACTCCTATATATTCAGGAGATGTTTGTTTGTCATCTCCTACAATTATGATATTCTTAGCTATATACAATAAAAAAATAGCATCAGGTCCCAGTTGACTTGCTTCGTCAATAATTGCATAATCATAAATACCTTGTTCTGGTTTAATAGTTTCGGCAACTTTATATAGAGGCATTATCCAGCAAGGAATAGATGTTTTGCAATGTTCCATCTCTTCTTGAGCTATTTTTCTAAATTTTAATGCTCTTTTCCCTGTTCCTGTTTTACCGATCCTTTTAATAGCTTGGATCCAAGCCTCCAGGTGTCTCCGAAGATTGGGATTTGAAGAAAGGTTAGATAAAACATTTATCCAAGCTTTGGCAGAAGCTATTTTTGATACTAATTTCTCCTCTCGTTCATCGTATGACTTAATTTTTTCTATAAGTTCACCTTCTTTGTTAGTGCTGAGAACCTGCTTAATAGAGCCTAAAGAGTGCTTATAATAAATAGCTGCTTTAAGCTTTGGGATATCAATAACTGAAAATTCTTTGTCTACAATCATTTTAACTAATGATGGAAAAACAACAGAAAGTTTACAATCAAGTTCTTTGTACTTATTATATTTTTGAAAAACAGATTCAATTCTTGATACCTCTGTAATTGATGCAATGTATTTATCTACAGAAAGATTAGAAATTGCCTGGAGTAAGTGACCTGAAATTGGATGGAGGCCTTCTTTTGATAAATATACACTAACCTCTTCCCTCTTACTTTTGAAATAATTTAGCTGATTAAGTGTCTCGTTTATCTCTAGATTGATAATCAATTTATCAATTTCCTGTATGTTATAAGCTTCAATCCTAATCGTTGATTGACTCTGAATCTGGTCTATGATTTTTTTTGCAATCACTAAAAATTCCAGCAACTTAAATGTGTCGTCAGATAATTTCTGGTATGATTTTAATTTTTCATCATAATACTTTGAAGTATATTTATAATCCCATAAGATACTTAACTCATCAAAGCACTGTTTTATACTTAAATCATCAATAACTTTTACAAACTCATCTGCTGTGTCGCAAAAACTACCGTTAACCTTTACTTGATCAATAAAATATAATTTTTCTTTAATCTCTGTTGACAAGAATGCTTTCTTAAGTTTAAAGCCAATGCCAGAAAGTGTGTTGCCACTATTAATGAAGTTCAATAGACAATTTGCATCATTTTTTAAGCTTATTAACGATTTATTCTCAGGATAATGAATTTCAATATTTCTGTCGTTATGCTTTAAATTATGGCTACTTAATTCATCTAATATTGATTTCGACTTTTCAATTTTGTCATTCCACTGAAAAGTATTTAATGTAGACCAATCTGATAGTATTTTGAGATAAAAAGGATGTGAAATGAGTTCTGCCCTTTCGAATACTTTTCTTAGTTCAATTAAATTGTTCCTTAGATGATCATAGTACTTATAGTGGATTTTTGGAGTATTCAAATATGACAAATTCTCTTTTTCTACTAAAGAATTTAAATGAGAATAATCTTTAAGTTCATGAATAGTAAATAATTTTTCTAAGCTAGGCAAAGAGAACCTAAATTCAGAAGGATTTACAGAGCCAAATTGTTCGAATAACTTAATAAATTCTATCAAGTTATCAATTGATTCATTGTCAGAATAATCTATAAATTCATCCTCGTACCAACTGTGAATATTTTTTTCTGCTTCTAATTTCCTGGCAATTTCAGTAATAGTACCTTTGTATTCAGGATTAATCTCTATGGGTAAAGATGCTTCTTCTTTAACTATAAACAGCTCATCCTTATCATGCTGTCTGGATTCTATTATCTCTTCAAGTAAATTCTCATGATAATCAATTTCTTTCTGTAATGAATCAATATCAGAGTTTGACAACTTTTCGTTAACTCTATTTATACTAACTTCTAAATCCTTAATCGAGGATGAATCACCGCTTAAAAAATTAACAGCAAGGCTCTTAAATTCTTCAGGTAGTTTATCTTTAAGGACTTCTAATGCCCTTTTTGTGTAAGCTGTTACTAAGACCTTTTTCCCAGAAGCTAATAAATGACAGATTAAATTAGCTATAGTGTGAGACTTACCTGTACCTGGAGGGCCTTGAACTAGCACCTTGTCATTAGTTCTGGCCTTAACAATAATTGTTTTTTGCTCCTCGTTGTATTTATTTGGGAAATATATTCTGACATTGTCGCCTAGTTCAGAATTAAAGACCTTTTCCGAGCTTTTTTTTATTGAATTATCTGATTCAACAAGGTCATTTAAAGGAGGTATGTCGATATCATCAGTACCTTTTATATCATTTATGATGTTTTCATACAGAGAAGTAAAGCTTTTTGAATCTCTTTTCCTTAGAATAATTGCCGGAGCGAAGAATAAAGTTGGTTTATTAGTTGTTAATTCAGGCTTATTTAATGATTCAATATACTTACTATCTCCAGGTTTAATCCTTTCTGCAAATAGCTGAATGACATCGTGAATATCTGGTTCAAAAGGATTAACAAGATCTTTCTCTTTGATATACTCTTTAGCCTTAATCTCTGCTTCTAATATATCCTTTGAGTCAAAGCTATCGAATAAATCAATAATTGAATCTGTCTCAATCTGAAGTCCATTATCAATATTTTGACTTACAATAATACTTGAATCACGTTTTGAATATTCAAAATGAATTTCTATAGGGGTAGTAAAAGCATGCCGTCGAATTGTTTTACCTGAAACTTTGTCTGTATAATCTATAAGTCCTACTCCCATTATAAGTTCATACTCTTCTCCAAATTGTTGAGATTTGTTATAAATCGAAAATAGCTTCTTATAAATATTGTTTACCTTTTCATATTCAGAATAATTCAAATCGTAAGAATCCTTTCTTTTCCAGTATGAAGCTGATTCATAAATCCATTTCTCTTCACAGTATTTCTCGAAGAATTTTAAAACTTCTGGATTATCCTTTAAGTAAATGATTTCTCCTTCTTTATTAACTATTTCAGGAAATAGTTCAGGCAATTCATTTTTGTTTAATAATGAGCTTGATATAATCCACTCTTCAATATTTTTTGGTGGCCTTGGGAAAATTGGTGCTACAGGTTCTTCAGGTTTTGAAATTTTCAACCAATAATTTGACTCATTAGAATAAGTGTCATGTATTATGCAATCTACTTTTTCATCTTTAGGAATGTTTGACATCCAAACAACCTCAGGGTAGTTAGATGAAGCTTCAATGTCCCTAATAGGCTTACTTCTTAGCTTGGAAAATTCAAGCAGGTAATTGAAAATTTGTAAATATTTCTCTTTCTTCATTGCAAAAAATACATTAGGATTAATGCAATATCAATATGTTGATATTTGATTTATCATTATTCTTATACTCTAAGGTTCAAAAGAATAATTGACAACTTATGACATAGTAGATGTTAAGATACTCTCCAATTTCAAACTGCGAGTAAATTTAAAAAATAATTACTAAACTTCTCTATATTAATGACAAAAACACAGAGTTGTGTCAGTCATTCTCCCTCCGCTTCACATGTTCCGCTCCATTCGAATCACTGACCTCATTTTTACACTTCCGCTAAGAGATTGTTATCCTCCATCACGCTCGCGCTATCGCTATCGCCCTCGCTCCATTCCGGACAACAACCTCTTGACGCTACAGAAGAAGGAAGCGGTATTCGCTCCGCTCATGAGCTGGAGTAGAAACACACACACGCCAGGGTGGGGTCTTCTACCAATAAAAATGAACTTACCATCAAAGTTTTCACATCAGATCCTGCTCCCTGTCGTGTGCCCATTTCTATCCATCTCTTTTTAATATTCGGCCTTCGCTCCGCACAGCCCTCACTTAGGCCGCCCCATATTTAACATAATCAGAGCTTAGTTGTGTTTGCTCCGCTCCGCCTGCTCCAGGCTCCACTTCAAAACACAACCCAGACTATGTTAAATATGGTCGTCCACCCTCTGTGTAAATATGATAAAATCCGCAGGCTTCAGGCCTGCTTCCCATTTTCTCATATTTCCCCAGAGTAGAGAGGAGCGTCTTCGCCGCACCCACTCACAGCCTCCGGCTGCTAAAGATGTTGCTCCCTCCCGTCCGCAATAAAACACCTGCCCCTCGCTTCGCTCCGGAGCAGGAGACTTAACTAAAAAAAGAATAGACACGGAAATACACCATTTCACCAGGTTGTTCGCAAGCTCACTTCCCTGGTTTATGCTGTATATCCGCAATCATTAAAATATCAAGAATCCTTATAAACCTCCACTGCACCGGCACTGCCGGCACAGAGGAGAGAGCGGAATAGTTAACACGCTGCTCCGCAGCGGTAAATATTAATATCAAATAATATGGAAATGTTCGCATTGTATCCCTCAGGTGCCCGCTCCAGCCACTCCGTTGCTTCCGCGACCTGCTGGATCCACTACTTCACATATCCAAAACTTCAAAACACCCTTGACCCATCTAAACCTCCCCTGTGCCGGCACTGCCGTCACAGAGGAGAGAGAAGAACGGCTATGTCGGGTATATCATTCCACTACATTCCACTCCGTTGCATTTCGTTACACTCCATACCCCACATACGCCTAGCTATAAAAGCGAGAGTACTCCTTTCGCTCCGCTCCACTCGCACACTCGCCTTTTGAATTGCATAAATAAATAAAAAAGTCCGCAAATGTAGCCCCCAGGCTGTTCTTTGTAAAGGCCTTTCAGCCCTACAGGTTCGCTTGATAAAAATCTCCACTCTCAGGTCGCTTCGCTCCCTCAGAGTAGTATTTTTATCAGCTCAGCCTTGACAATATCCAGCCTGGGGGCTGTGAAAGCACTCCTTTTTCTTTTTTCTTTCTTTTTTTTCTTTTTTTTCTTTCCTTTTTTCTTTTTCCGGAAATATTTACATATTACCTCAAGACTCAAACTATTATCCTCTAAGCATTTGATTTCTTACCTTTGTAAAGAGATATTAGTAAACTCTGTGTTTAAGACTTGTAACTTGTACCTGTACCCATGCCACTGTATCAGCCAAATATCAAATTTTCGGACTGCTGGTCATCAGTAGGGGGGATCACTTTCTATCACCGCCACAAAAAGTGTTACTGGAGGAGAAAGCCGGCTCCTCTCTTCCCCGGGACAATGAGACAAATGGAGCATCAGTCAGTACACCTTCGGGCACTTGCCTCCTGGAGGCTACTGCCACACCTGGTACAACTGGAGTGGTCAGAGTACGCAAAAGGGGTGACAGCTCACCGACCACCGTTTTTAAATGAGAATCATATCAGCGGATATAATCTCTTTGTCTCAGCTTACCATGGATTTGCTTCCCTGGGGAATGAGCATGTTCCAACACCAAAACCGTTTGAGGAGTTTCCTCCATTTCATGCAGAGTTTATCTCTGCTCAAGTTGTTGGAGAATCGGACCTGCTAATGCAGTTCTCTCTCTCAGTTTACGGAACCGGTGAGCCACTTCGTTACCGGACCCTTGGAAAGATTCAGCTAGTGGCACCAGAGAGGGGGTGTCATCCCGGGAAAATGCTTAATTTTCTATCAGCTGAGGTGCAGTCTGCTCCTCAAAATCCAAGAATCATAAGTTTCACTATATCTAATTACCGGGATGTTTGGAGCCTGGATCTTCCGGAATTTACTTTGCATTTGCGATATCTGCTCCTGGATAATATCACCGGTTACAGGAATTTGCATAAAAGTCTATCTTGCTCATTCTCTTTGTAGAAATTCATTTACTTAAACTAATACTTTATATAATATTCATATATTTGCAGTAGATTAATTAGTTATGTTTAAACTATTGCATCATGAAGCTTATTCCATCAATTGCCTTTAGCGACTTTTCAGGCTCAGCCGGCAGTGTCACAGCCAGGAAGATAGGTGATAAAACTGTTCTCTCTTCCAGAACAAAGCATTCCCGAAAAAAGACACCCTCTCAAGCTGCAATTCGATGCAGGTTTGGGGATACTTCCAGAAGTTATTCAGAAATTACAGAGGAGCAGCGTCAGGGCTGGATCTCCCTGGCTAATAATTTAGGTAGTTATACAACTTCAACAGGATCCACTTCAATAACCGGTCATAATCTTTTTGTTGCAATTAATACTTACAGAAAGATATGCGGAAAACCTTTTACAGCTGATGCTCCTGCTCAATTGTTGCCATCGCGATATATTAATGTGGGTGATTTCTGGCTCACTCCGGAACACATTGTTTTTGCCAATGTTGCGTTACCTGAGAATTCTAATGATGTATTTCTTGTTGAAATTTATCCAGCTCAAAGTCCAGCAGAGACTAATGCCTGGGATAAGACTGTGATTGTTGCAGTTGTTCCTACGACAGACTGGGGTGAGGTTGACATTACTGATGCATTCTTGCAGAAATTCGGGACTCCTTTAACAATGGGCCAAATGGTATTTATAAAAGTGTGCAGGATAGATTCTGAATGTGGTTATATCAAATGGTATTCTATGATTGCTTATCCTGCCCGGGAGAGATCCTATTTGCATGATAGATTATATGTCCCTCGTGCAAAAATTGGTATGGACCAAATTGTTCCTGTTTCACATGAAGTAGAGTGTAAGGATATAGATTATGAAATATCAACGAGCTCAAAAATAACTTCAAACTATATTTCATTAAGCATTATAAATGCGCCTTTTATTGGCTGTGAATTTCCACATTTAGGATTGTCGAGTGCCTTTAATTATGACCGCTCTTATCAGTATTCAAGAGGAACGCCGGCAAGGAAGTATTTAATTCAATGTATGGATGTTAAGATATTCAACAACAGTAAAAAAGCAATTAATCTTTATTGTATTGGCGGAACGTTCACAAAACAATTTGAAACATTTGGAACCTATTTTTTAACTAATTAATGGATGAGAATTATGATATCACTTGTATCTAATAATTTTGGAGGAGGTAGTTTAACTTTAAAGGATTACCAAAGTAGTGGCTTATGTGTCCTAAATGGAAAGATAACTGTAAACCCCTTTAAGCCGGCTTATATTGCAGCAACTAGACTGGAGCTTGATCTGCCTGCAGGGTTTGCGATGACAAGAAGTGCAATATCAACAGCAATTCTTTACTCTAATGATTATAGATACCATTATGGTACTGTGCTACAATGCTGGATAGAGAATGGAAAGCTTTGTATTGAAAAGCTTACGGCATGGGATACTTCGACTAGTTATATCATATATATTAACTCTGCTTTTGTCACCAGGGGCTATCGGGGAGAATTCACAAAAGCCACAACAAAAGCTGTAACTATAACCAGTGATCCAAACTTATTCCGGTTTCAGAATTACTGTTATATAGAGAAAGATGCTTTTGTATACTTTGTGGGTACTTTCAACACATTTCCAGAATACGACACCCACGGTGAGGGACCGTTTACCCTAAACTTGTCAGGTTTTGCATTGGATGTGAATGTTGAAATTCCTCTGATTGTCAATGGGTATGATATCGGTTATAATCAGATTGGTTCCAAGCTAACCTCAGGTACTTTCATTAATGGAAATTTATCATTCAGTTATCCATATGGAGCCAGCGATATGGGTGGATATAGCTCTTTTTTCAATTTTTTCGCTGTTCGTGGTTGATTATTACTTTATCTAAAGTATTACTTTATATAAAGCTATTTAATAACTTAATATATTGTATAATATAATAATTTATATATTTGTATATAATTAACCCTTTAATTAACATTTATATGAAGTACACTCCTTCAATTGCCTTCGATGAATTTGCGGGATCCGCAAAGGGCGTGACTGCTGCTAAGAGCCGTGGTCGCAAATACATCCGAAACAGGGGCTATGGAAGCTCCTCATCAACCTCTTTCCAGGGTGATGTAAAAGCCATTTTTTTACAACTCACCAAAAGTTTCAAATCTCTCACTTCAGAGCAGATTGCTGCCTGGAATGCTCTTGCCCAAACTCAGGAGGGTCGCTCTGCCCTGGGATCCAAAGCAAAAATTACCGGATTCAACCTTTACCTCCGTTTGAACCATTGGGTTGTATCTTGTGGTGGCAACGCCCTGGTTACCCCTCCATCATTGATTGGTGTGCAGGCTCCATCAGCTGCAACTCTCTCTCTTACCTCCAGTGCTTTTACCCTCACTCTTGCCAGTATCCCCGATGACGTAACTAACCTTAAACTGGTTGTTAAGGCTTCTGCTCCTCAGTCAAGAGGAATAAGTGATGCTTACTCAAAAGCGGCAACCTTCTCCACTCCTATAACCCCTGTAACAACTGCAATCGCTCTTAAAACTGATTACGATTCTAAGTATGAAGCTCCCACTTCAGTTACTCCTAAGGTATTTGTAAAATGGTTCTTTGTAAATACTGTTACCGGCGAGAAATCGGGAGAGATGATGGGGCTGGCCACACTCACTGTTTAGTGTGGAGTTTTCATCAGTAAACTAAGTCTACCCAATTCTTAAACTCCCTGGCTTGTAGTAATACGAATCAGGGAGTTTTTATAAAATCTAAACGATATGACACCTGAATTGATAATACAGTTAATCTCTGCATTGCTCGGCACCGGAGGGATTGTTGCACTGTTTCTAATCATTGAGAAGAAAGCAGCTGCACAGCTTGCTAATACAGAAAAAACCAACGAGCAATGGCAACTTATAGTTGCACAGAAAGAGCGTGATTTTTTGGCACTCAATCAAAAGTATGAATCAGCCACAGAGAAGATTGAAAAACTCTATGATATTAACACAGACCTGCGAACACAGCTTGATGTGGCTAATACTAATTATGCCGTTTGTCAGCTGATGCGCTGCAATGTAATTAAATGTGCCAGCCGGATACCTCCGTTTGGCAGTACAGAAAATGAAAAGGATCTTAATGAAGGGAGGGGTGAACAATGAGAACACCAATATCAAGAGATTTCTGTTACGAAGAGTTTGAAGAGAGTTTTAAGGCTGAGGAGCTGAAAATTGATAATCATATCCCATCCGATAAAATCCGTTTTTCCATCCGGCTCCTGGTATTAAATCTTCTGCAACCACTAAGGGATAAAGCTAAGCGTCCACTTATTCTTAACAGCGGATACAGATCTCCCGCTTTGAACAGAGCTGTGGGAGGTTCAAAAGAGTCTCAGCACCTAAGAGGTGAGGCGGCCGATATACATTGCAAAGATGCTCTGGATGTGTTACTGCTTGCTCAGATAGTTTTCAGATACTCTTTGCCATTTGACCAGATGATTCTCTATGAAAATTTCTTGCACCTCTCATTCAGGACGAGTGGCCAACAACGCTATCAAATTATATATCACAAATCATACCGGGAGGCAGAGTTATGATTTCATTTAATCAAATAATAAAATATGGCCGGATTGCCGGTATTCTGGTTGTCTCTCTGCTGGCAATAATCGTAATTACAACAATTGGCAACTGCAGTAGAAAAGCCGGGATCGATTCAAAACTAATTGTTCAGCTGGACACACTATACATACGGGATACAATTCGGACTGAAAAACCTCTTCCCAAAATAATCAAGAGGATTGACACTTTCCTGGTCAAAACAAAGGATACCATCCGGCTAAAAGACACATTATACCTGGCACTTCCCAGGGAGCAGAAAACATACAGAGAGAAGAATTACCAGGCTTGGATATCCGGTTATCGCCCGGAGCTGGACAGCATTCACATATTCCGGAACACCCAGCAAATAATCACCTCAACAACCATCCAAAACAAACAAAAAACTAGAAGGTGGGGGATAGGGATTCAGGCAGGATATGGCCTAACAATGCATCAAAACATAATAACACCAACCCCATATATTGGAGTTGGTTTAAGTTATAATCTAATTGCATTTTAGCGTGTGAAATTTTTTATTAAATTTGTGTCAACTTGTGACAATAGTCATACGGTATTTTCTAAGCAACTAAGCGTCGGATAGAAATATTCGGCGCTTTTTTTAGTTTTCTAATTTAGCTACGAAGAAAAATATATTCTTTCTCTGGCTGACCAATTTTAGTAGTAATCTAAAAATGCGGACGTGGTGCGGACGTGGATTAAAAAGAGAAAAACCAAGACACTGTATTTCAGTATTTTGGTTTTGCACTTTGTGCCCGGAACAGGACTCGAACCTGCACAACCTTACGGTCACTGGTCCCTGAAACCAGCGCGTCTACCAATTTCGCCATCCGGGCAATGGTTTTGCTGTCAGGGAGTGCAAAAGTAGTGAAAAAAAAATTATTTGCAATTTTCATTAAACTTATTCCTCTTTATATTGTCAAAGATTCATTTAACAGTATTTATTTATGAGAAACTTAAAGAAACTATTTTTTGCAGCCATTCTGGTTGCCACATCTGCATTTTTTGCTACGGGAGCTGTTGCTGCTGAGCAAAAAGAGGCCAGATTGATGAGATTCCCTGATATTAAGGGAGATAAAATTGTCTTTTCTTACGCCGGTGATCTTTACATCACATCTTCTAAAGGCGGTGAGGCGAGAAGATTGACATCTTCAATAGGTTATGAGATGTTTGCAAAATTTTCTCCTGATGGTAAGATGATTGCCTTTACGGGTCAGTATGATGGTAATACAGAGGTTTATGTTATCCCGGTTGAGGGTGGTGAGCCAAAGAGGTTAACTTTTACTGCTACGCTTGGAAGAGATGATATAGGAGACAGAATGGGCCCAAATAATATTGTAATGGACTGGACTCCTGATGGTAAAAAGATTTTATACAGAACAAGATCTTATACATTTAATGATTTTACCGGCCAGCTTATGATGGTTCCGGCAGATGGAGGCCTCTCTGAAAGAGTGCCTCTCAAAAACGGTGGATTTGCAAATTTCTCTCCTGATGGAAAAGAGTTGGCCTATAACTATATATTCAGAGAATTCCGCTCATGGAAAAGATATGAAGGGGGAATGGCTGACGATATCCGCATTTTTAATTTCCAGACTAAAGAGTCTAAAAAAATCACAGATAATGTGAATCAGGATGTTTTTCCAATGTGGTCACCTGATGGAGGAAAGGTATATTACGCCTCTGACAGAGATAGCTATATGAATATTTATGAATATGATGTTAAAGCCGGCAGCACAAAACAGATTACCAGCTATAAAGAGTATGATGTTAAGTTCCCGTCTGCAGGTGATAATTATATAGTGTATGAGAATGGAGGTTTCATTCATAAACTGGATATGAATACCGGAAAATGGGAGAAGTTAAGTGTTTCAATAAATAATGACATCGCATGGTCTCGTCCTGAGTGGAAAGATCTCTCCGCCAGTATAAGGTCTATGTCAATTTCACCTAATGGAGAGAGACTACTCGGCGTTGCCAGGGGAGATATATTCTCGATTCCTGCAAAAAAGGGTATAACATATAATCTCACAAATTCATCTGATGCTAATGATAAAACAGCTGACTGGTCTCCTGACGGAAATGGTTATGCTTATGTTTCTGATAAGGATGGTGAGTTTAATATTTGGTATGTAGACTCAAAGGGTAAAGAGAGAAAACTGACTAATGTTAAGACTCATATTCTGGGATTCGAGTGGTCTCCGGATGCAAAGAGAATTGCTTGGAGTGAGAAGATGAATACACTCAACATTCTTGATGTTGCCACAGGCAAAAATAGTGTTGTGGAAAAATCAGATATTAGTCCGATGAATGACTATAGCTGGTCTCCTGACAGTAAATACATTGTTTACACCCGCCCAGGCAAAGGTGTTAACACTATTATTCTCTACAACTCTCAGAGCGGAGAGAAAGTTCAGTTAACCGATGAGTGGTACAACTCATCCTCAGCAAATTTCAGTAAGGACGGTAAGTATATCCTCTTCTCATCGGCCAGGACATTCAGCCCTACTTATGGTCAGACCGAGTGGAACCATGTTTATACAAACATGAATAAGGTCTATATCCTTCCTCTGGCTAAAGATGCCGATATCCCTTTTGCACTTAAGAATGACACTGTTGCTGTTGTTGAACCGGTTAAAGCTCCGGCTGCTGATCAGAAGAAACCGGAAACTCCTAAAAAGGGGGATATCCAGTATGATTTTACAAACCTGAAATCAAGAATCATTGAACTTCCTGTTGAAGCGGGTTTCTACGGAAATATTCATATGATTGGCAATAATGTATACTACAGCACTAGAGGTGGTATGAAGATGTATGACCTGGATAACAGAAAGGAGACCGAACTTAAGGCAAATATTATCTTCTCTGCCGGATATAAGAAGGCTCTTGCGATTGCAGGAAGAAATATGCAGGTAATAGATATACCAAAGGGCCCTGTTACAGTTTCAACATCTATTTCCCTGGCAGGTGTTAAAAAACTTGTTAACTATCATCAGGAGTGGATGCAGATTTACAATGAGAGCTGGAGACAGATGAGGGATTATTTCTATGCGAAAAATATGCACGGAGTTGACTGGAACAAAATCCAGAAAAGATATGCTCAGCTTGTTCCTCATATTAACCACCGCTCAGATCTGGCATATATAATCGGCGAAATGATTGGTGAGCTTAATGTTGGCCATGCATACTCTCAAAACGGGGAGCATCCTGAGGCTCCAAGAGTAAATATGGGTCTTCTTGGCGCAGAATTCTCAAAAGATAAATCAGGCTTCTTCAAAATTGAGAAGATAATTGAGGGTGCTAACTGGAGTAAAGAGACCAGATCTCCTCTTACTATGCCTGGACTTGGAGTTAAAGAGGGAGATTTTATAGTTTCAATAAATGGCCGCTCTTTAAAAGAGACTAATGATATTTATGAATATCTGGCAGGTACAGCTAACTCAATTGTTGAACTTGAGATTAATACCAAACCGGAGATTGCCGGTTCCAGAAAAATTCTGGTTGAGCCAATTTCAGATGAGTCAAGACTCAGATATTTCAGCTGGGTTCAGAATAACATAAGAAAAGTGAGTGAGGCTACTAATGGAGAGGTAGGTTATATCCATATTCCTGATATGGGAGTACCCGGCCTTAATGAGTTTGTAAAACACTATTATCCTCAGCTGACAAAGAGGGCTCTGATTATTGACGACAGAGGCAACGGAGGTGGAAATGTTTCTCCAATGATTACTGAGAGATTGCAGAGAACAATAACATACTTCTCTATGCACACAAATCAGAAGGAGGGAGATGTAAACCCTGTGGGTACTTTCCAGGGTCCTAAAGTGCTTCTTGTAAATGAATACTCAGCATCAGACGGAGACCTTTTCCCTTACAGATTTAAACATAATAAACTGGGGACAGTTATAGGTCGTCGCACCTGGGGAGGAGTAGTTGGTTATAGCGGAAGTATCCCCGTAGTTGACGGAGGTTCAATTGTTACACCATCATACGCTCCATTTGCTGCTGACGGAAGCGGCTGGATCATTGAGGGTACAGGTGTGACTCCGGATATTGAGATCTTTAATGATCCTTATAAAGAGTTTATGGGAGAAGACGAGCAGCTTAATAAGGCGCTTGAGGTTGTTAAAAAGCAGATGAAAGAGTATAAATATCTGCCTGCAACATTACCTCCGTTTCCGGACAAAAGTCCAAAAAAATAGTTTAGTTTGGTTGATTCCGAGGGCGGCTGATTGGCCGCCCTCTCTATTTTACTCTTGGCAAAGTAATTGCAGTGGAAGGCTTTGTTAATTTCCCAGCCATGAAAAGATTAATAATTCTTGTAATTCTTGTATTGACAGCAGGTCAGATAGTTGCTCAGTATGATGTTAATTCTCTTTATATCAGGATTCAGAACGGGGAGAGCAGAGATGTTGCCCGGGAGTTAAATCCACTGTTAAAAGATTCTCTATTCAGAGACCCTTTAGTATTAACTCTGCTGGGTGATTCATGGAGAAACCAGTTTGAGTATTCACAAGCTCTTCAGGCTTACAAAAGAGTACTGCAAATAGACTCATCCAATTTGCGGGCGATGGAATCGGCCTCTGATATGTACTCTATGCTGGGTGAGACAGGAAGTTCTAAACAACTACTGGTTAAGCTAAGTAAGATTGATACTACAAATATCAGGATCCTGAATAAACTGGCTCAGACAATGCAGTCCCAGCAGGATACAAGAGAGGCTGTCAACCTCTATAAACGACTCATGAGACTAGGCGGTTCCGGCTACAATACTGTAAAGAGTCTTGCCGATTGTTACTGGTTGCTGGGTAAAAGGGATAGTGCCGAGGTCTATTATAAAGTGGCCGACTTTGTAAATGGAAAGAGTGTTGCCACAAAACTTAACCTTAGCCAGATTGCTTATATAAATAAAGATTTAAGCAGTGCCAGGATTTATGCGCTAAGAGGTGTTGAACTTGACTCAACCTATCTGCCATTAAGAAAGCAGCTTGGAATGGTTCATTACAGACTTGAGGAGTACAACTCTGCGTTGAATAATTTTAATTACCTCATATTTAAAGGAGACTCAACTGCTGCTACTCTTAAATATGCCGGAGCATGTAACTTCTTTCTGGGGAACTTTGGTGAATCTGTCCCTTTACTTAAGAGTGTTCTGGAGAGAGATTCATCTGATACAGAGGCTATGTTTTATCTTGGCTCATCTCTGAGTCACAAAGGAGATTCTCAGGAGGCAATTAATGTCTTTAACGAAATAATGGATTTAGTTCAGCCGGATCCGGTATTGCTTTACAAACTATATAATCAGCTGGGAATTGCATATTCGGCACTTGAAAAATTGCAGCTTTCATATGATTCGTTTGCAGAGGCATACAGGCTTAATCCCGGTGATAATAAGTTGATTTTTCAAATGGCTATGGTAAGGGGCGGATTTAAAGATAAAGGCAGTCTCACCGAGGCAAAATCTCTTCTTGAAAAATATCTCGAATCTATTGCTGGTAAAGGGAGTAACCTTTCGGCAGAAGAGGTCATCCTTAGAGAGAGGGCAAAAATGTATATAGAGAGAATAAGCGAGGAGTTATTTATGAACGAGTGACCCGCTCAAGCATATGTCTAATCGGATAGATAATTCTTTTAAGGGCACTAATGTCAGTTGTTATAATCTCAGCTACTCCTGTCATCTCTTCGCTTGAGGGTATCTCAATTTTATATCCGGTCACAAGTTTTCTCGGAAATTGTACTGTAACAATATAGACTGTTTTATTATCAATTACTGCAGGAACCTCAGAAATCCCCTCAACCGAATCTGTTACCATTCCATATTCCAGATATGGATAATTGTCAATTTTAACATTTACCTTCTGACCAATTTTAACTTTTCCTGCACCATGTACAGGAATGTATATTTTACCAATCACTTTTGTCTCTCCACTTGGTATTACTGTAGCCACTACCTCTCCAATACCAATATTCTGATTTTTATCCCAAAATTTTGAGAGTGAAATTCTCCCCTCAACAGGACTCTTCAACAGATAGCTCTTCTCCCATGCTGAAACAGATGATCTTAGATTATCAAGCTTTGATTTGATTGATCTGTGAAAATCTCGGATACCTTTTAATCTCTCCTCTTCAAGATCAAATATTGTTTGTTCTGCCTGCTCAACCTGAATATTGAGATTATTAAAAGAGGTGTATTGATTTTCATATTGATTAACGGCCTCAAGCCACTCCTTCCTGCTCCTCTCCAACTCAGAAGTAGATATCGCATTTTGAGTATAAAGAGTAGAATCTCTCTCCCAGTTCTTTCTTGATAATTTACTCCTCTCCACTGAGAGTGCAAGTTGCCTTGACGAGGCCGATACCTGCATCTTCTGAAATTTTATCTGACTGCGAATCCTCTCGGCTTTTCTTCTGTGATAATTGTTTTTTACAAATGCGTTATACTCTGAGATCACTGAATAGAGAGAGGTATAATCCTCCTGAAGCTCTCCTAAATGAGTCCCAAACATAGAGGCTAATCTTATTTCTGAATCCCCTCCCCTTAGAAGAGATGCCTCTACAGAATCTGCCCTCTCTGATAATTTGAAATATGCATCAAGATCTGTTGTATTCTCAATAACAGCTATTATCTGATCTTTTTTTACACTCTCGTGATCTCTTACAAAAAAAGATGTAAGCCTGCCACTGCTTCTTGTAAGAATTTTTACCGGCATATTCTCGGATGATATTGTTATTGGTGCAACAATCTTATCCGGATATTTAAATATTAGACTTCCCGCCAACAGGAAAATAATTAATATCATTATCCCTGTTATACCCCATCTGATAATCCAGCCCGGAGGTCTTCTCAGAATATCGGTTACTTCGTCTGATCGTAATTCAATGTTTGGCCTGTTCTCCATCAGTTACCCAGTTCTAGTTGGTTTTTAACCAACCTGTAGTACTCTCCTCTCTTTTCTGTCAACTCGTGATGAGTTCCCTGTTCAATAATCCTTCCCCTGTCCAGGACTATGATGTTATCTGCATTTCGCACAGTACTAAGCCTGTGCGCTACTACTACTACGGTTCTCCCTTTGAAGAACTCTGCGAGATTCTCCATGATAACCTTCTCGTTGTTTGCGTCAAGTGCGTTTGTTGCCTCATCAAAAAACAGAAACTGAGGATTTTTATAAACAGCTCGTGCTATAAGAATCCTCTGTTTCTGTCCCTGACTTGTGCCAAAGCCCTCCTGTCCGATTTTTGTATTATAATTCAGAGGGAGGTTTTCAATAAAGGAGCCGATATTTGCTATGGAAACGGCTCTTTGAAGTCCCTCTTTGTCAATATACTCATCGCCGGGGGCAATGTTGTTTGCTATGGTGTCTGAAAAAATGAATCCCTCTTGCATTACCACTCCGCAGGTTCTTCTCCACTCCTTCATACTAAATGAGGTGAGTGCAGTGGAGCCTATCTCTATCTTCCCCATCAGAGGCTGATAGAAGCCGAGCATTAGTTTAATAAGTGTTGTTTTACCGCTTCCGCTGGCACCAACAATTGCTGTTGTTTTTCCATGCGGAATCTCCAGATTTATAGAGTTGAGAACGGTTGGAGAACCCGCTCCGTCATATTTGAATGAGAGATCAGTAATCCTGATTCCGCACTCTTTTGGTATCTCTGAAATAAGTGGAGTTGAAGGGTCATCCTCATCCCTTTTTGTATGAATTTCAGATAACCTCTCAAGGCTTATTCTTGCGTCCTGTGTTTGCTGAATAAAGCCAATTATAAGATTAACAGGAGAGTTAAGCTGTCCAATTATATATTGAACAGAGAGCATCATACCCAGTGTAAGATCTCCTGAAATAACAGCATTTGCTGCTATAAATGTTACAATTATATTCTTAAGCTGATTAATCAGAGTTCCACCTGCCTCCTGATATTGACCCAAAGCCAGACCTTTAAGACCGAGATTAAATAATTTAGCCTGTATTCTCTCCCATTCCCACCGTTTCTGTTTCTCGCAAGAGTTTAGTTTTATCTCTTGCATTCCGGTAATTAATTGAATGAGTGAGCTTTGATTTGCTGCATTCTGAGCAAATGTGCGGTGGTCAAGCTCTCTCCTCTTCTTCATAAAGAGGTTCACCCACAATATATATAGTGCAGATGCACCAAAAAAGACTGCGAAAATGGTAAAATTATAGAATAGTAAAACAGCACCAAACACCACAATATTCATCATAGAGAACAGTATGTTCAATGATGAGCCCGTCAGGAAATTCTGTATTCGCTTGTGATCGCTTATTCTTTGTAAAAGGTCCCCTGTTGTTTTGGTGTCAAAGAAACCAATGGGAAGCTTCATTAGTTTAATAAGAAAGTCAGAGATAAGAGATATATTCACCCGTGTTCCAAGGTGAAGCAATATCCATCCCCTGATAAATTCGACAAAAACCATCCCAAGAGTCAGAGCTAACTGAGCAATAAGGACAAGCCAGATGAATTTTATGTTTTGAGTGCCAATTCCGATATCAACAATACTTTGAGTCAGAAAAGGCAATATGAGCTGAAGAAGGGACCCGGCTACAAGTCCGATTATAAGCTGAGAAATAAGTTGTTTATATGGTTTAACATAAGAGAGCAGAAATCTGAATTTATTTCTGTTTATGCTCTCTCCGGGAGCAAGTCTGAATTCCGGTGTGGGCTCCAGAATAAGTGCCGCACCCAACTCCTTTCCCCTGGATATTGTTGATATCCATCCATTTCTGAACTCCCTCTCCGAGAATTGATTGAGCCCTGCTGAAGGATCTGCAACCAATACTTTAAGCCTTTTTCCCCGCCCTTTAAATCCGTGTACAACCATAAAATGGTTCTGATTCCAGTGGATTATGCAGGGTAGAGTTGATTCCTTAAGGTCTTCAAAGGTAATTTTTACCCCTGTACTTCTAAATCCAATACTCTCCGCGGCTTGGCTAATACCAAGCATAGAGACTCCCAGTCTGGAAAATTCACTGCGTTTTCTCAGGGTTTCAAGCGAATAGTGCTTTCCGTAATGCATTGCAATCATCCGCAAGCAGGTAGGACCGCAGTCCATGGAGTCATGCTGATAAAAGAACGGGAATGATTTCATGCATTAATTTAAAAAAGTGGGACAAATTTAGTCAAGTATTACTCTAATAATGACATTTCCATCTTTGTCAACAACGATATCATACTTAATACCACCACAAAGTTGAGCCATCTCTTCAGGAGTCATTACATTTTCATTTGTTTCCATAGCAATAATTATTTTTAGTTCATTTTTTCAATACAAATATGATATGTAAATTTCCCTGAATCCTTTCTGTTTCCTTACATTTTCCTTACTTTTACCTTAATTTTTAAGGTATGATACGCAAAGCCCTGACTCTCTCAATAATAGTGATTTTTTCTTTACTTGTTGTACAAAGTGTATGGCTATATAAGGTTATTGTTAATGAACGAGCAGATTTTAAGACAAATAGCACTAATGCTCTTCGCACATCAATTACAATTGAACTAGAATCTAGGTTACAGACAAGTAATCTTAAAAATAATGTAAGTTTTCAATTCTATAATAAAAATGATAGTAGTTCCATTGATAATGTTTTTCCACAGAGATTGGTTTTAGACTATGATTCAACAGGTAAGAGACAATCTTTTAAATTGTCAATGGAGGAAGTTTTTCAAGATTTACTTAAGGACATTTATCCCTTAAATCTAGATTCTTTAACTGTGATTTTTAGTAACGAATTACACATAAATAGTATTGATGCTAATTTTAATTTAACCTATTTAAATCTAGATACGGAAGTTTACCAGGAAAAAAGCAACGAAAATGATTATTTGACATCTACTTTTTCATATTACACAACTGAAATACCATTGAATGCATCTAAATCACTTGTTATTAGAGCAAAAATCTACTACCCTCTATTTGTTTACAAAGGTGATTTTTTGCTTATTGGTTTGGCATCTCTGGTCTTACTGGTTTTTATCGTTGTTGCTATTGTTCTTCAATTTAAGATGTTGTCCAGGCAGATTACTCTTGCGCAACTTAAGGAGAATCTTACCAGTTTCTTTACTCATGAGCTTAGGTCTCCTTTGCAGAGTGCTCTCTCTTCAATTGAGATGGCTGAGATGTACAGCGAGAAGAGCGAGGTAAATAATTTTCTGGAGCTCTCCAGAAATAAGGTTATTTATATAAACAGACTTATTGAAAAACTGCTTGATATTAATAAACTGGAAAAGAATAAGGTTAATCTTATAAAAGAGAACTTTCCGTTTATGGAGTCCATCTCGCAGTACCTTAATCATTACTTTAACAGAAGTGATAAAAATATAGAGATTGAGCCTCTCTTTGATCCGGCTATGTTGATTTACGGAGATAAGATTCATATATCAAATGCTATGGGTAATCTTATTGAGAATGCTGTTAAATATTCATCTGACAGTGTGCATATTAAAATTTATGCTGAGGAAAATCCGCATTATATTACTATAATTGTAGAGGATAATGGTATAGGGATTGCTCCTGCTGATCAAAAGAGAATATTTGAAAGGTTCTACAGAGTTAAATCTGCAGAACATGCAACAAAAGGTAAGGGTTTTGGATTGGGGCTTAACTATGTAAAATGGGTTGCTCTGAGTCATAAGGGAGATGTTAAAGTGGAGAGCACACCGGGGAAGGGCAGTAAATTTTTCTTTACAGTTAAAAAAGGATGAAAAGAAGAAGAATTCTAATAGCAGAAGATGAGAGAGAGTTTGGTCAGATTATGTATCAATTTCTGACTTTTAATGGTTATGATGTAAGGTATACGGATAATGGTCAGTCTGCATATGAGCAGTTTCTTGACTTTAAACCTGAGTTAATGCTCTTTGATGTTAATATGCCTGAGATTGACGGGTTTAATCTGGCTAAAATAATAAGAAGAACCAGCTCTGTTCAGATAATTTTTATTACATCGCTTTCAGACGAGGAGAGCGTTGTTAAGGGTCTGGGATTGGGTAATTGCGACTATCTTCGTAAGCCTTTTGGACTCAAGGAGCTTCACCTGAGAATTGTCAGAGCTTTTCAGCTTATAGATGCAGCAGGCGGAGAGCCGGTTCTGGACAACGAATACTACCTTGCTGATAAATGTTGTATTAAAAATGGAGACAAATTGATTCCGCTGACAAAAACCGAGAACAAATTCTTGAAGGTATTATTTGAGAATGAAAACAAAATCTGTTCAGTTGATGAGATAATTATTAAGGTCTGGGGTGATCATAATATTGATAATATTAATAATCTTGATGTTCTTGTCTACAAAACAAGACGGAAACTTGAGGGGACGCCCCTTTCAATTGAGAATATCAGGGGTGTGGGTTATTCAATTGTTTCAGTAAAGGATTAGTGTGATGAAGGTTAGAGTATATAGTCTGCTTTCTCTAATTCTTATCTCCCTGTTTTTGGGCGTCTCTTGTGAGAAGATAGGGCTAGGGAGGGATTATGACAGGGTTGTGCTGCTTTATCTTGCAGCCAATAATAATTTAAGTACATACGCAAAGGATAATGTGGAAGCTCTCAGGGATGGGTATGTGCCATCTGTAAATGATAAGAATATTCTTCTTGTTTATAAACATATTAAAGGAGAGAAGCCTGAACTGGTTAGAATGTACAAAGACCAGAATGGCCTTTTTGTTGAGGACATTGTGGCTTTTTATGAAGATCACAACTCGGCCTCTCCTGAGGTTCTAAAGGGTGTTCTTACTAAAATAAAGACTATTTTTCCGGCAGATAATTATGGAGTTATTCTATGGTCTCACGCCTCAGGCTGGTTACCTCAGGGCTATTATGGAAATAATAAATTTCCCGGAGTAAGATTAGAAGATCCATTTTCATCTATTGTGAAATCCTTTGGTGAGGACAGGGATGTGGAAATGGAGATATCTGAGCTTAGAGATGCTATACCTTATAAATTAGAGTTTTTGATTTTTGACTGCTGCTTTATGGGAGGGATTGAGGTTGCATATGAATTAAGGAAAAAGGCAGACTATATTATGGCATCACCTACAGAGATACTTGCCACCGGATTCCCTTATGAAAGCGTTATGCTCCCTTTATTTGAGTACAGGGCAGATCTTGAAGAGGTTGCAAATATTTTTTACAACTATTATGTTCCAAAGGGGGATAGCCCATATACACTGTATAATTCTGCAACAATTGCTCTCTATGATACGGATGAGATTGAGGATATTGCAGTAGTGTGTGAAGAGATATTTACCCAAAACAGGGAAAAAATGGTTTCTGTCAGCAGAAGTAGCGTTCAGCCCTATTTCAGGCTTGGGCAGGATTACTTTTTTGATCTTGAGCATTATATCTCAAAAATAGCAACTCCGTCTCAGTTACTGAAATTCCAAAAAGAGAGCGGAGAGGCTGTTATTCTCAAAAAGGCTACAAAAAACTTTCTGGACATTCCTATAGATAATTTTTCGGGATTATCAGTATATATACCTGAAATACCGGGAGGTGATCTGGAGACCTTCTACCGGACATTTGAGTGGAATCAGCGTACAAAATTGGTTAATTGATATTTTTCATTAACTTTGCGCTCCCAAAATTGCCTCGGCAACTTAAAAAAAAGTCAAGCTTTTTGGTGCGATGGGATCCGTAAACCGGATTGAGTAACACATTTTAAATTATTTTTATGAAAACAATTCAACTGGAGGGCCTTGCAAGAAAGGTTTCAAACAAACAGGCTGTAAAAACATTAAGAAGAGAGGAGCGCGTTCCTTGCGTACTTTACGGAGAGAATATTAAGGAGAATATCCTTTTCTCTATTGATAAAAAGGAGCTTGGTCAAATTATCTATACTCCAAACTCTTACATTATTGAATTGAATATTGATGGCAAAAAGTATCTTGCTACATTCCACAGTTCACAGTATCATCCTGTAACAGATGAGCCTCTGCATGTGGATTTTCTTGCCATTGCTGAGGGAAAACCTGTAACTATCAATGTTCCCGTTGTTCTTAGCGGAAACTCTGACGGTGTTAAGCAGGGTGGTAAACTAATGCAGTCTACTCGTAAGCTTAAAATTTCTGCAATGATTGATAAGCTTCCTGATACACTTAATGTAGATATTACAAACCTTAAGCTGGGAAAAACAATTGTAGCCGGCGAACTATCTTATGATGGAGTTCAGATTCTTAGCCCTAAGAGTTCAATTATCTGCGCTGTTAAGATGACCCGTGCTGCTATTGGTGCTGCTGCCGCTGCTGCTGCTGCAAACAAATAGTAAACTGATACGGGCATGAGTTTTTTAATAGTCGGTTTAGGAAATATCGGCATTGAATACGCAGATACCCGTCACAATATTGGCTTTAATGTGTTGGATGTCCTTGCCGGGGCGTCCAACATCTCTTTTGAGAGTCGTCGTCTGGGTTCTGTTGCCGAATATCGTTACAAAGGAAAGAATTTTATTCTCTTAAAACCCTCTACTTTTATGAATCTAAGCGGAAAGGCAGTAAATTACTGGCTTCAGGCAGAGAAGATTCCGGTAGAGAATATGCTTGTTATTGTTGATGACCTGGCACTCCCTCTTGGTACATTGAGAATGAGGAAACAGGGCAGTGACGGGGGACACAATGGTCTTAAGGATATTGCAGCCACTCTTGGTCATACTAATTATGCAAGGCTCAGGGTTGGAATTGGTGATAACTTTGGAGACGGAGGGCAAATTGATTATGTCCTGGGCAGATGGAGTGAGCGGGAGCGTAAAGAGTTGCCTTTCATCTGTGATAAGGCTGCTGATGCTATCCGTTCATTTGGAACAATTGGTGTTGAGCGTACAATGAATATCTGCAACACAAAATAAATATTCTTAAATATTTCAGGATATGAGCCGTCTTGACAAATTCCTTTGGTCAATAAGAGTTTTTAAAACCCGTTCTGAAGCAGCCGATGCTTGTAAAAGCGGGAGGGTAAAAGTTAATGGAACAGAGGCTAAATCCTCCCGTGAGATAAAGAGCGGAGATGGAGTTACTGTCAGAAAAGGTATTGTTACATACTCATTCAATGTGAAAACTCCTATCGATAAAAGACAGCCGGCCAGACTGGTTGAGGAGTTTGTTCAAAATACTACCCCTCAGTCTGAGCTAGATAAGTTATTGGTTCCTAAAGAGACAATGCATATGGTAAGAGAGCGAGGCACCGGCAGACCAACCAAGAAGGAGCGGAGAGAGATGGATGGAGTTATGGATACTCTCTGGTGGGATGATGAGGATTAATTAACTCTCGGCTTACCAATTATTTCCAGAAGGTGACACGATGGTGTTGCCTTTTCTATTGTGTACTCGCCAATGTAGGCTGGTAATATTGCACACTCCCCCCTCATCAGGGATACTACACCATCTCCACCTTTAATAATTGCCTCTCCGTCAACTGAAAAGTAAATTATAAAACTATTAAAGATGTCACTTTCAAGACGCTCTTTTTCATTAACTTCAATGAGAGAGACTTTAAAGTAGCTGCAATCTGCGAGGTTTTTCCTGGAGCCATTTACTGAGAGAAATTCATCATTTCTAAGGTAGAGTGGGGGCTTAATCTCAAGTTTTCTGTAATTTATACAATCTATGGCCTCATCAAGGTGCATCTCTCTGGCAGTCTCAGGATTATGCTCTCTTCCCCAGTCGTAAACTCTGTATGTGATGTCTGATACCTGCTGAATCTCGGCAACAGTGATCCCTCCGGTTGCGGAGTGGAGAGTCCCGGGTTCTATAAATACAAAATCCCCCTTTTTAGGATTTATAATATTCATAATCCCTTCTACGCTCTCATTCTGGCAGTGTTCATAAAATTCCTGAGGTGTAAGATCTCTGTTGAGCCCCAGGTATATTTTAGCATCTGGCTTAGCCTCCAGAATATACCAGCACTCTGTCTTTCCGTAAGAGTCGTGTCTCTCAAGCGAAATTTCATCAGATGGATGGAGCTGAAGAGAGAGAGAGTCATTTATCTGCAGAATTTTGACCAGAAGCGGAAATATATTTCCAAACGATTCATATATAGCATCTCCGGTAAATTCCCCGAGATATGTCTCAATTAATTCGTTAATAGTGTTTTCACGAAGAAAACCATTTGAAACAAGAGAGGTGTCGTCATCAAGACCGCTTATTTGCCATACCTCTCCTCCCCAGACTCTCTCTTTAAGTATGGGTTTAAACTTCAGTGGATATAGATTTGTCATAGTTGCTTTTTAAATACCAAAGGGATGCGATGGTAAACAAAATTGAAAAAACATAAAGAATTATGTATTGATTAAATGGCATCAGGGATGAGAAAGTGGCATCTGCTCCCATATCCGGAAAGAGTAGTGTAATCATAAAAGAGAATCCATTATTAACAAAATGTATAAAAATGGTGGCGAGTAGTGATCCTGTTTTCCAGTATATCCACCCCATCAGTAAACCAACCATAAATGCCGGGAGAGCCTGCCATGGGTTCAGGTGCATAACTGCAAACATAAGAGCAGACCAGAATATTGCTTTTGCGGGTGTGATGTGATGAAGGAGTCCTCTTAAGATAACGCCTCTGCAAAGTAACTCCTCAAACAGGGGTGCAAATATTACAACTGTCAGGAATGAGCTCCACGGATTGAGCTTCATGTTATCGTAAAATTCTTTGATAAAATCCGGAACACCCATCCATGTATAAAGGGGTTCTGTAGCAATATTAAAAGTAAAAATCAGGAAAAAGATGATTATAAAGCTTAAAGTCATCCCAAGTTTTCCAAAATTCTTTGAGTTAACCGGCCGGGTGGGGGGGATTCTGTTTGGCTCAATAAGGCTCATTTCTCTCTGATTGCGAATCTCTCCTATTATAAATATTGTAGCTGGAAGAAATACAAGTGGATATATTATTAAATCTGCCCATTTAGCTGCAGATGGGACTGCAAATGAGATTGCAAGTGTTCCGAATCCGGCTACCAGCATACCTACCAGCGCAGTAAGCGCAAGAAGAATCCAGCTCTGTTTTAGGTCAGGTAGGTACGAGTCAAGATATTTAAAGTACTTATTAAGTTGCATGGGAAATTAGAATAAAGGGGTAGGGTATTTACCACCGGAAACTAAATTGGAGAGGCTCTCTACCACTCTCTCTCTATCCTCCCTGAATGTTACTCCAAACCATTTGTCAGGAGTTGACAGTAGTTTGCAGGTTGCTTTTCCACTGGATATAAGTTTGTTAACAACATATGGAATGTAGAACTCAGATGTCAGATTCTCAATATTTTTGTTTAAAAACTCAATAAAAAGCTGGTCACTCATTGTAAAATAGTCTGGAGTGAATCCCCACATATTCATTGAAACCGGAGCCATTTTATCAATTTCCACTCTTACTCCTGCAGAGTTGTCTCCCATGATTTTTTTTAATCCGTCAATCTCCTCTTCAAAGATATTATGATGCTCCTCTACTGAAGTGAGAAGAGAGTTTGCGTCTGAACTGCATATTCCTCTTGATACCTTTCCTGCCTCAGAAAGGGTATTGGCTGTCATAAAACCTACCATAGCATACTCTCCGCTTTTTCCGGCAACAGAATTTAAAAAGTCTGCCAGGATCCTGAATGAATCCTGTCCATAGTAGTCGTCAGCATTTATAACTGCAAAGGGAGTTGTGATAGCATGCGCTGCCATCATTACTGCATGTCCTGTTCCCCAGGGTTTGCTCCTCTCCTTATTTAACTTAAATCCAACGGGAATGTTTTCCAGCTCCTGCTCAACAAAGTTAAATTTGATTCTATCTCCGTATCTGGCTCTTATTCTCTCCTCAAAATCTGAGCGGAAGTGTTTTCTGATTACAAAAACTACCTCTCCAAACCCAGCCTGAATTGCATCGTAAACTGAATAATCCATGATTGTCTCCCCGGAAGGGCCCACTCCGTCAAGTTGTTTAAGCCCTCCGTATCTGCTGCCCATTCCGGCGGCCAATACCAGTAGTGTTGGTTTTGTCATATCGAACTTATAGATAGATTGTATATTCAACAAAAATAACAAATTATATTTCTATTTTTGCATATCAATTTGATTGCAGCGCTCATATGTTCAATAAATTCAAGGAAACAAGATTCTGGCAAATAGTAAAAAACAAGTATCTGCTTGTTACTGTCGTTTTTTTTGTATGGATCACATTCTTTGACAGCAATTCTCTGATAAAGTGTTCCAGGGTAGTATCCAGTATCAGTTCTCAGGAGAAGGAGAAGAGATATTACAGAGAGGAGATTGAATCAATTGAGGAGAAGCTGCACGAACTTAGCTCAAACAAAGATAGTCTTGAGAAATTTGCGAGGGAGCAGTACAAGTTCTATAAGGAGAACGAGGATCTCTATCTGATTCTGGAGGATAAAAAATAGATCTCAGATAAGGAGGTCTCTGAGATCGTCAGATTCATATGTAGGTCCACCGTCACAAGGGGTGTTTTTATAATTATAGAAAAACTGATCTATTCCAAAAATCATAGCCCCTTCAATATCATTTGCAAAATCATCCCCAACCATCAGGGTCTCTTTTTTATCGCCGCCGATAGCCTTGATTGCCCGTTTAAAAATAATTGGGCAGGGTTTGTGTACACCTTGCTCTTCAGAAATCATTACGGCCTGGAAAAACTTATCAATTCCGGATTTGTTTAGTTTTCTGTACTGAACCTCTTTAAACCCGTTTGATACAACAGCCATTTTTATACCCTTCATATGAAGTTTTTCAAGCACCTCCATAGCATGAGGCATCAGAATATTCTGATTTGGCATCTCATCAAGATATACTTCACCAAACTCTTTTGAAAAATTTTCATCATCAATTCCATAAAGGTTAAATGCTTTATGGAATCTTAACCATCTAAGTTCCTCCTTTTTGATATCTCCTTTCTCGTAACCGGCCCACAATATGTGGTTTATTTGTTCATATTGTTCAAAGAATTCAGATTTATCACCTACCGGAACATTGTATTTGTCAAGTAGTTGGTAGATGTTGTTTCTGGCATTGGCATCAAAATCCCACAATGTTCTGTCCAGGTCAAACAAAATGTATTTATAATCTTTTCTAATCTTCATTTAGTATAGTAATCAATCATAGAGTTTATTGCAGCCTTACAGGTTTCACAGAACCCGGGGGCTTCGTTACTCTTCATTCTGCATTCAATAGCAGGTCTGAAAATTCCTTTTGCCATATATCCACCACCTTCAAAAACCCCTGTTGTATTGGAGAATGTGCTGTTTTGAGGAGTTGGAACAGGTGTCCCCGGAGAAATCAGCCCCTTCCATTTAGAATCAAAATCAACAAGTGTTGTTATGTTAGGTTCCCAGGGCTCAACCTTTAAATTATAGAAATCTTCGTAAGCAACATCTGAAGAGTAGTACTCATCTGCGAGCCCTGCAAAGCTATGGCCAAACTCGTGAACAAATACCTCTGAGGCAAATTTATGATCTGACATACTTAACCCGTAGTAATTGTAAATTCCTCCCCCGCCGTATTTGTCTGTGTTTACAATTACATACATTGCATCACAATGAGATAAAGATGCAAGAGTTGAGACCCTTTTATGATCAGGTGCCGTTAAATATCTGTCAGTACGGAAAGTATAGAAGTTTGATGATGCAACAGTGTTCTTCCAAACACCATAGTGGGGAATATCGGGACCACTCTCCTGTGATACTGATTCTACAGCCCATACATTAAAATCTTTCATCCGTGATTTGTATGGCTCAGTATTGAAAAGGTAAGATGCAAATCTTTTAGCATCCTGCCTGAATTTTCCCATCTCCTCCTGAGTATAGCCCTCTGCAATAAATAACAGGTCTACCTTTTTTGACGGATCTCCGGAGTAGTGGATTGTGTCTGTTTTAAAATTATGTTCTATCTCTCGCTTAATTAATTTATCGGCAGGATCTATGCTGAATTTTGCCAGTTGAGAAAACTTCCCGCTTGCCTTAACTCTCTCATAAAATATAAGATCTACCCCCTTTTTTGGAAATGGAATCCTGCACGATCCGGTAAAAGCCATCTTGTTCTCTTTTGCCTCTGAAGTAGTACGCCACTCTTGAAAAAGGTTATTGAATCCTGCTGAATAAATAATTTTATTGTTCTCTTTCACCTCAATCCGGAACTCCCCATAATTGAAAGGGTCTGCCAGTTTGCTCCTTGTTCCGCTCCAATGTGGCTCCAGAGTAAGCCCCTCCAGATAAATATCCTGTTTTTCTGCATCTCCGGCAAATACCAGATCAATCCTGAGCCTCTCGCCTGTAAAATGGGTGTCAAAATCAATAGCCTGAGAGCGAAGCAGATTTGTAATAAGGAGCAGAGCGGTAAGTACAGCTATCCTTTTCATAAGATATGTTATTTAAATTCCTGTATATGTAAACGGCGTGATTTTCCTCAACTCATCCTTTATATTTTCGGAGACAGCAAGTTGGTCAATAAACTCCTTAATTGCATTGCTGTCGATTGGTCTTCCGGTTCTGGTAAGAGCCTTAAGGGCCTCGTAAGGCTTTGGAAAACCCTCTCTTCTGAGTATAGTCTGAATCCCTTCAGCAACAACTGCCCAGTTTGCCTCCAGATCTTCCCGGATGGCCTCTTTGTCAATGATAAGTTTGCCAAGCCCCTTTTCTATTGAGTTAAATGATATAATTGTATGGGCTATCGGGGTTCCCACATTTCTTAAAACAGTACTGTCAGTAAGGTCTCTTTGAAGCCTGGAGACAGGCAGTTTCTCTGCAAGATGTGTAAATATTGCATTAGCAAGTCCCAGATTACCCTCCGCATTCTCAAAGTCAATGGGGTTCACTTTATGAGGCATTGCCGATGAGCCAACCTCTCCCTCTTTGACTCTTTGTCTGAAATATTCCATTGATATATAGCTCCATATATCCCTGCAGAGGTCCAGTAAAATTGTATTAATCCTGGATAGATTGTGAAAAAGAGCAGAGAGGTGATCATAATGATCTATTTGTGTCGTTGGATATGATCTGTAGAGTCCAAGTTTCCCGTTTACAAAAGTCTCTGCAAAGTTGTTCCAGTCAATCTCAGGGTATGCAACATGATGAGCATTGAAATTTCCGGTTGCACCACCAAATTTTGCAGAGAATTTTGTGTGTTCCAGCATCTCAATCTGCTCTTTAAGTCTGGATACAAATACGTAGATCTCTTTGCCTACCCTTGTGGGAGAGGCTGGCTGTCCGTGAGTTCTGGCAAGCATTGGTATATCAGACCACTCTTCAGACATCTCTGTTAGTTTGTTAAGAATGGATGAGAGTTTTGGAAGATATACATCTCTGATTCCCTCAAGAAGAGACAAAGGGACAGAGGTATTATTTATATCCTGCGATGTGAGTCCAAAATGGATAAATTCACCCATTTTCTCAAGGGCACTCCCTGAAATTCTCTCTTTTATAAAATATTCAACAGCCTTTACATCATGGTTTGTAATTTTTTCAATCTCTTTGATTCTCAGAGCATCCTCAATTGAGAATTTTCCGGAGATCTCCCTTAGAAGAGACTTCTCATTTTCAGTGACTGATTTTAGCTGAGGGAGAGGTATTTCGCACAGAGCTATAAAATATTCAATTTCAACAAAGACTCTGTACCGTATTAGAGCATATTCGGAAAAATATCCGGAAAGTTCTCTAACCTGAGAAGCATACCTTCCGTCAACGGGAGAGAGCGATGTAATTGGATGTTGTTGCATAATATTGCTTGATTAAAGAGTCAAAAATAATAATAAATTAAGCCTTTTCAGTTAGTTTTTTGTAGATTTTGACAATTTCAGAGGCCTCTTTAACATCGTGCACCCTTAAAATAGAGGCTCCGTTTATTAATGCTGTCAGATTAAGTGCGGATGTTGCATGTAATACATCAGATGGATCCTTTTCCAGTAGTTTATAAATCATACTTTTGCGAGAGAGCCCTGCCAGGATGGGATAGTATTTACCGGAGTTACCTCTCTCAATTTTCAAATTATCCATTTCTCTCAGAAGCTTGTAGTTCTGATCCAGGTTTTTAGCAAAACCAAATCCGGGGTCAATTATAATATCTTTGATCCCTGCCTCTGTGGCTCTGTTGATAAAATCCTCAAAATACTCTCTTACTGTTAGAGTCACATTTTCATAGTCACACATAGTTTGCATATTTTCAGGGGTACCCCTTTTATGCATTGCAATATATGGAAGCTCAAGCCGGGAAGCCATTTTTAACATATCCGGATCATCCTCTCCGGCAGAGATATCATTGATAATAAAATCTCCTACAAAGTCAAAGGCTCTTAATACAATAGATGATCTGAAGGTGTCAATAGAGATCTCGCTCTCCGGATAGTTAAGCAGCACCCTTTTAAGAGCCGGCTTAAGCCTTTCCCACTCCTCCTCTTCGCTTACCGGTATGGATCCGGGTCTTGTAGAGCAGGCTCCAAGGTCAATGATATCAGCCCCCTCTGACAGTAATTTTTCGTATCTCAGACAGAACTCCTCATCTGTTGAGCATCGGCTCCCTTCGTAAAATGAGTCATTATTTAGGTTTATAATCCCCATTATCAGAGGGCTGGATATTTTATCAATGGTTATCATCTTATCTCTTCTTTTTTGTCTAACTTTGTTTTCTGTCACAAATATAGCTGTTTTAATTATGTTGATTGTGCTTGAAGGACTGGACGGAGCAGGTAAATCTACCCAGATTGAGCTGTTACGCAGATATTTTGAAGAGAGAGGAAGAGAGGTTAGATTCCTCCATTTTCCAAGATATGATTCACCTGTTTATGGAGATCTTATATCCAGATTTCTCAGGGGAGAGTTGGGCGGAATTGAAGAGGTTCACCCATTTCTGATAGCCCTCTTATTTGCAGGTGACAGAGGAGATGCCTCTTCTCAGATTAAAGAGTGGCTGGAGAGTGGTTGTGTGGTTATTCTTGACAGATATCTCTATTCAAATATTGCCTTTCAGTGTGCAAAAATTAATGATTTTGACCGTGCGGAAGAGTTGCGAAATTGGATTTTCCAGGCCGAATATGGCCATTTTGGTATTCCCAGGCCTGATAAAAACCTTTTTCTTGATGTCCCGCTCTCTTTTGTTGACAGCAAACTAAACGGAAACAGAAGCGGAGGCGACAGAGAGTATCTTAAGGGAGCAAGAGACATACATGAAGAGAGTATCAAATTTCAGGAGAGGGTAAGGGATGTATACATAGACGAGTGTGGCAGAGGAGAGGGACTTCGCAGGATTGACTGCTCATCCCCTGAGGGAGATATGCTAAAACCTGAAGAGATTTTTGAAAGAATCAGAGAAAATATTGAGCTATGAAATTTGTGAGGGCTATAGCAAGAGTTATTACCGGATTGGTTTTCCTGCTTGCCGGCTTTCTGAAGTTGGCAGACCCTGTAGGAAACGGATTGGTTGTAAGCGAGTATCTTAAAATTATCGGCCTCACTGATATGAGGACATTTGCTTTGATTATGGGGTTAATTCTCTCGGTAATCGAAGCTCTTATTGGAATCTCAATACTTCTTGGGCTCAGAATGCGGGTAGCTACCAAGGCTCTTTTGGTATTTATGGTATTTTTCACTCTATTGACACTATATCTTGCGTTGGCAAATCCAATAAGCGATTGCGGCTGTTTTGGAGAGGCATTTAAATTGACCCACTGGGAGACTTTTATCAAAAATATTGCTCTGCTTGTCGCATCATTAATTATATATTATCAGAGAGGTAAATTTATACCCGTTGCTCCGCCCGCGTGGGAGTGGGGAACAGTTGTCCTATATACCATGTTGCTTGGCGGTACAGGCATTTATGCCATAAACCATTTACCTTTGGTTGACTTTACACCGTTTCATACCGGTACAGATTTGAACGAGGAGCTTGCCCGAATAAGAGATCCAAGGAGGGCAGAATTTATAACAGAACTTATTTATGAGAAGGAGGGGAAAAGAGAGAAATTTTCAATCGATGAGATTCCGGATTCAACCTGGACATTTATTGATTCAAAAACAGTACCTGCATCAGTTGATCGATTTCCATCTTTAACTGATTTTGCAGTTTCAGATTCATACGGAAACTATGTTACTGATTCCCTGCTCTCTTTAGAGAGAGTATTTATTACCGTGATTCCTTATATTGACAGATTATCTGCATCTCACTACACTACATTAAAATTGATTCACAATAAAATTGGAGACTCCAGCACTCCTCATATAGTATTGTGTGGAGCCTCAGGGGAGATTGCCGATAGTATTAAAAGAGCTGTAGGGGTTGATTGCGATGTGTATTATACAGATTTTAAAACACTGATAGCTCTTAATCGCTCAAATGGGGGAGTGGTCTATATGGCTGGAGGTGTTATTGGTGCAAAGTGGTCAATGATGGATTTTACCAAATTGGCTACCTCTTCAGGTGGTATTTCGGATATAAAAAATGCAGATGCTGAATTACTTTCGGCAGAGAGAAGAATAAAAGAGACCCTTATTGCAGAGATCTCAATTCTGTTTTTTCTGATGCTTATTGTAGTAATGAGGTTTATTTTCAGATTTGCGTATAAACATAATATGTTACAGGAGAGCGCTCCTCAGATTGAGGGTACTTTAATAGGGAAAGAGTTAATAATGAAGAAGGTAAAGGATTTAAAATGCAGTGTTGTATGGAGAGAGAGTCTTAAAGCCAGGAATACTCTTGGTCTGGATGTATACACCGATTGGTACGCTGCCCCTGCTGCTGAAGAGGAGCTAATTGAGTTGTTCAGTGTCGAGGAGTTAAAAAATATGGAGAGGTTGGTCATTGGCTCCGGTTCAAATATTCTTTTTAAGGGAGATTTTGGAGGGATTGTAATTCACCCGGATATGGTTGAAATATCTGTAGAGGGAGATAATGAAGATGCTGTTTTACTTAGAGCCGGAGCTGGGGTGGAATGGGATTATCTTGTAAATTATACAGTTGACAGAGGATGGGGTGGACTTGAGAACCTTTCGCTAATTCCGGGTTGTGTAGGTGCCTCACCTGTTCAGAATATTGGTGCTTACGGAGCGGAGGCAGCTGATTCAATTATGTCTGTAAGATATTTTGATACAGTTAAGCTTCAGATGGTGGAGATTGATGGAGCCGATTGTAAATTTGGATACCGTGATTCAATATTTAAAAGAGAGCTTAAGGGAAGAACTATAATTACAAGCGTACTCTTTAAGCTAATGAAGTATCCTGTAATAAACGGTAATTACGCAGACCTTTCAGATTCTTTATCAAAAATTGAGAATCCCGGAATTGCTGATATTCGTGAAATTGTTTGCAGAATCAGAGAATCAAAATTGCCTGATCCAAAGGTTATAGGTAATGCCGGAAGCTTTTTTAAAAACCCTGTTATCTCTTCTGAAAAGGCCTCTGTCCTGAAAGATAAATATCCGTCACTAAAGATTTTTCCTGTTTCAGATGGGTTGAGCAAAGTTCCTGCCGCTTGGTTAATTGACCAGTGTGGATTCAAAGGTATGAGAAGAGGTAATGTTGGTGTTCACGAAAATCAGGCATTGGTTTTACTCGCTTTTGACGGGGCAAAAGGAAAAGAGCTCCTTGACCTTGCAGACGAAATTCGTGCTGCTGTCAAGGAGCGCTTTGATATTGATATTGAACCAGAGGTTAATATCGTATGACCTGAAATCAGAGTTTTCTCTTTATTTCAACAATAGTGTAAGATTCAATAATATCTCCAACTTTAATGTCGTTGAAATTATCAACATTAAGACCGCAATCATAACCTGAAGCAACCTCTTTGACATCATCCTTGAACCTCTTAAGGGATCCAAGAGTTCCGGTATAGATAACGATACCATCTCTGATAACTCTTATCTTGGCACTTCTTGTGAGTTTACCCTCCTTAACCATACATCCGGCAATCGTTCCAACTTTTGAGATTTTGAATGTTTCACGAACCTCTGCAGTTGCAGTAATCTCCTCTTTCTCCTCTGGTGCAAGCATCCCCTCGATACCGCTTCTAACTTCGTTGATAGCATCGTAGATAACAGAGTATAGTCTTATCTCAATCTCCTCCTTATCTGCAAGTTTCCTTGCATTGGATGATGGTCTTACCTGGAATCCGATAATAATAGCATTTGATGCAGCAGCAAGGAGAACATCACTTTCAGAGATGGCACCAACTGCTTTATGTATGACATTTACATGAATCTCTTCATTAGAGAGTTTAATCAGAGAGTCTGACAATGCCTCTATTGATCCATCCACATCACCTTTTACTATTATATTAAGCTCCTGGAAGTTTCCAATTGCTATTCTTCTGCCAATCTCTTCAAGTGTAATGTGTTTCTGTGTCTTAAGACCCTGGATTCTTATGAGTTGCTCTCTCTTGTTTGCAATATCCTTTGCCTCTTTTTCATCATTCATTACATTGAAAATCTCCCCTGCAGCCGGTGCTCCGTTTAATCCAAGTATTGAAACAGGAGTAGAAGGACCAGCTTCTGCTATCTTCTGTCCACGCTCATTGAACATTGCCTTGATTTTACCGTGATAGCTTCCGCTCAGAAGGAAGTCACCAACCTTCATTGTACCAGTATGGACCAGAACAGTAGCAAGATATCCTCTTCCTTTGTCAAGTGAGGATTCAATTACTGTCCCGTTTGCATTCTTGTTAGGATTTGCCTTAAGATCCAGTAGCTCTGCCTCAAGCAGAATTTTTTCAAGGAGTTTGTCTACATTGAGTCCCTGTTTTGCGGAGATCTCCTGACACTGATATTTACCACCCCAATCTTCAACCAGGAGGTTCATATTTGCAAGTTGCTCTTTAATCTTCTCGCCGTTAGCCCCCGGTTTGTCAATTTTATTGATTGCAAAAATCATTGGGACCCCTGCAGCCTGAGCGTGGTTAATGGCCTCTTTTGTCTGAGGCATCACAGCGTCGTCAGCCGCAATAATTATTATTGCAATATCTGTTACTTTAGCTCCCCTTGCACGCATCGCTGTAAAAGCTTCGTGACCAGGAGTGTCCAGGAATGTTATTCTTTGTCCGTCAGGTAGTTTTACATTGTAGGCTCCAATATGCTGAGTAATACCACCAGCCTCACCGGCAATTACATTTGCTTTTCTGACATAGTCTAGAAGGGAAGTTTTACCATGGTCAACGTGTCCCATTACTGTAACAATTGGAGGTCTTGGCTGGAGGTTCTCCTCGGTATCCTGCTCCTCCTGTATCGCTCCCTGAATATCGGCAGTGATAAATTCCATTGTAAATCCAAACTCCTCGGCAACCAGTACCATGGCCTCAGCATCAAGACGCTGATTGATTGATACCATCAGACCAAGGTTCATACATGCCTCAATAACTTTTGTAACCGGAACATCCATCATTATTGACAGGTCGTTAACCGTTACAAATTCTGTTACTTTGAGAATGGTAGAGCTCCTCTCCTGCATCTCCTGCTCCTCCATCATCTTTTGACTGACCAGATCTCTCTTGTCTCTTCTGTATTTAGAACCCTTTGTTTTGCCTTTACCCTCAGTCATACGAGCGTAAGTCTCCTTAATCTGCTTTTGAACCTCATCTTCATCCACCTCAGATCTCACAGGTTTAAACCTGTCTTTAGATTTAACCAGATGTTTTGAGTCTTTTGAAGGTCTGAGATTTCTGGAAGTTGCAGCAGCAGCAGTAGCTGGAGTCTCATCTTTTTTAACTGTTTTGCGATCTGAACCTGCCTCTCTTGTAATATCAACCTTCTCTTTTCCGCTTTTATGAATTCTCTCTCTCTTGCCTTTATGAAGACGAGGCTCGCTCTTTTTCTTTTCAAACTGAGAGAGGTCCATTGTCCCACTAATTTTTGGGCCGGCAAGCTTCTCAACTTTTGTCTCAATATGTTCAATCGGAACAGGTGCCTGAGTCTCCTCTTTAGGCTCCTCTTTCTTAATGTTGATTTGAATTGGCTTTGCCTTTTTTGGATCTGTCTTTTTCTCAATCTTCTTTTCAACAAGCTTTTCAACAGGCTTTTCAATCGTTTTCTCAATTGTTTCCTCGGCTGCTTCTGTGATAATCTCTGCAACAGGCTCTTCTGCCGGCTTTTCAACCATTGCTTCTGCCGGTTTCTCTGCCGGCTCTTTTACCGGTTCTTCAACAGGTATCTCTGCAGGCTTTTCGATAGGCTTTTCAACCGGGATCTCTACCGGCTTTTCTACTACAGGAGCCTCATTAACTACTGGTTTAACCTCAGGAACAACGATTGGTTCAGCTTTAACTTCCGGTTTCTGGGGAGTCGCCGGGTGTTGCTGATGGAAAGGTTTATCGAGGTCAATTTTTCCAACTATCTTGGGTTGTGGGGGTTCCACGATGGTGGTTTTGATAAAAACCTCTCTGACATGAGGATCATAATCACTGTCATCGTGTTTATTCATCTCTGCCTTTTCAGTAATATCCTTCACCTTAATTGCAACTTTCTTGGACTGCTCTTTGATAAGTTGCTCCTTACCAAACTCTTTTTGAATGAGAGCATAGACATCCGGCGTAATCTTAGTGATTGGTTTAAGGTCTATGTCAATTTTTTTGGATTTAAGGAAATCAGCCAAGGTCCCCAGCCCAATGTTGAATTCCTTGAGAACTATGTTAACTCTTATATTTTCGCTTTCTGTCATATGTCTGCACTCTGTTTTTTAATTGTTCTCCTCAAATTCTGAGTTCAATATTTTTTTAACTTCCATAACGGTTTCTACCTCAAGATCAGCTCTTCTGGCAATCTCGGCATCTGGTATAGCAAGGACGCTTTTTGCTGTATCACAACCAATTGATTGAAGAGCTTTGATAACCCACTCATCAATTTCGTCAGAAAACTCCTCTAAAAGGACATCATCTTCATCTTCGTCAATTTCACGGAAGACTTCTATCTCCATCCCTACCAATTGCCCGGCAAGCTTAATATTGCTTCCTCCCTTGCCAATTGCAAGTGATACATCGCTTGGATTCAGCGATACAAAAACTTTCTTTATATCATCGTGAATCTTGACTGAAGTTATTTTTGCGGGACTCAATGCTCTCTGGATAAGAAGCTGCATATTTGAAGTCCAGTTAATTATATCAATATTTTCGTTGCGAAGCTCTTTAACTATTCCGTGTATTCTAGAACCCTTTACCCCCACACATGCTCCAACAGGGTCAATTCGTTCGTCGTAAGACTCCACAGCCACCTTTGCTCTCTCTCCCGGAATACGAACAATTTTTTTGATCGTAATTAATCCGTCGAAAATCTCTGGTACCTCTTGTTCAAAAAGCCTCTCAAGGAATTCATTTGCAGTCCTGGAGAGAACAATAACAGGGTTGTTGTTTTTCAGATCTACCCTTGCAACAACAGCTCTTACAGAATCTCCCTTGCGGAAAAAGTCTGATGGAATCTGTTCAGTTTTTGGGAGAAGAAGTTCATTCCCCTCTTCGTCCATTACAAGAACCTCTTTTTTCCATACTTGATATACCTCACCAACAACAACCTCTCCCACTCTCTCCTTATAGGTATTGTAAAGGTTGGCCTTTTCAATATCCATTATTCTTCCTGACAGGTTCTGGCGAAGGTTAAGTATCCCTCTTCTTCCAAAGGCCGATAGTCTGACCTCCTCCGGGTAAAGCTCTCCAACTTGAAGTGAATCGTCAATTTTTGACACCTCTTCAAGTGAAATCTGAGAGGTTGGATCTTCAACCACCTCAACAACCTCCCGGTTTCTCCATATTTCAAAGTCTCCTTTGTCTATGTTTATGATGATATCAAAGTTGTCTGCAGTACCATACATCTTAATGAGCTGATTACGGAAGACATCTTCCAGTACACTCATCATAGTAGGACGGTCAATGTTTTTCAACTCTTTGAATTCAGCAAATGTGCTTATTAAATTTAACCCTTCCATAATAGGTAAGTTCCTTTATTGTATTACTTGAAATTTATTACAGGTTTGGTGGATTTGATTTCTGAAAACTGAAGAGCCCTTTTTTCAATTACTCTCTCTTTTTTCTTCTTCCCTTCTACTTTTATACTCTTCTCTTCGCTTATCTCTATGCTTTCATTGTCAGCGTTTTCCAATATCGCCTTGATTTTTGAGCCGCTCTTTAAAACAACTTCAACCTCTTTGCCTATATATTTATGATATTGTCTTAATACTTTAAAAGGCTGATCAAGTCCCGCTGATGTGACAGTAAGAGAGTAATCATCGCTCTCCCGGTCAAAACGCTCTTCAATAATATTGTTTATATCAATACAGTGTGACAGATCAACTCTGCCCTCTGAATCAACAGTTACCTCTATGTCATTCTCTTTACTTATCTCAACTGAGACAAGGAAGAGTGAATGCGACTCAAGGTAAGACTCTATGGCTTCTGCTATTTTTTCGTTTGAAATCATTATGTGCTGTAAATGTAATAAATAAGGGGACTGCCGTCCCCTTATCTCCTTTTCTCAAATCCGGTGCAAATATAGGTATATTTTTTTTACTATGAAAATATTTTTTATTAATACCTTTACTCAATGATACAGCAGTATAAAATAATTAATGATCCGGTTCATGGATTTATAAACATTCCAGGCGGAATAATCCTTGATATAATTCAACATCCACTCTTTCAAAGACTCAAAGAGATTAAGCAACTGGGACTTACATCATTGGTTTACCCCGGTGCCTGCCATACAAGGCTTAACCATGCCCTTGGAGCTATGCACCTGATGAATGAGGCTGTGAATTCATTAAGGACAAAGGGTGTTATTATTGATGAGAGTGAGCAGGAGCAGGCTATGGTTGCTATACTGCTTCACGATATTGGCCACGGACCATTCAGTCATGCCCTTGAAAATAATATAATTAAGGGAGTATCACACGAAGAGATTACTTTGCAGTTGATGGATATTATCAATAAAGAGATGAACGGAAAAATCTCTGTTGCAATTGATATTTTTACCGGGAAATACTCCAAAAGATTTCTCCATCAGCTAGTATCCAGTCAGCTTGATGTTGACAGGCTTGATTATTTAAGACGAGACAGTTTCTTTTCCGGAGTAGCCGAGGGTATGATAGGCCATGAAAGAATTATTAAAATGATGACTGTCAAAAATAACAATTTAGTAATAGAAGAGAAAGGTATCTACTCTGTTGAAAAATTCCTGATTTCTAGAAGATTGATGTACTGGCAGGTCTATCTTCATAAAACTGTAATAGCAGCAGAACAACTTCTTGTAGAGATAATAAACAGGGCAAGAGAGATTCACTCAGCATCTTCTTCACTAAAGGGCTCTCCTTCGCTACTCTATTTTCTTGAAAAGTCAGTTGAGATAAACTCAATGTCTAATCCTGAGGTGCTGGATATGTTCGCCAGACTGGATGATTCTGATGTTATCTCTGCAATTAAACAATGGTGTATTAATGAAGACATTGTTCTGTCCAGGCTTTGCAGAATGCTTGTCGAAAGGAGACTCCCCCATATAGAACTCTCAAAAGAGCCATTTGATGGCATAACTTTTGAGGCAAAGATCAGCGAGTTTGAAAGAACTTACAACCTTCCGCGGGAGTATTCCCGTTATTTTGTCAAAACAGGAGAGGTGCAAAACAGAGGATACGACCAAAACGAGGAGAACATAAGGATATTGACAAAAAATGGAGGGAGCTGGGATATTTACGAAATTTCCGATATGCTCTCTTCTAAAGCTTTTTCCCAAATCACCAAAAAGTATTTTCTTTGCACTCCCAAAAATTTTTACATTTAGATGGAACTTAAAGCAAGGGATATTGCCGAACATCTGAAAGGGACCGTAATTGGTAACCCTGATGCAGTTGTGAAGACAATGTCAAGAATAGAAGATGGCCGGGAAGGATCTCTCTGTTTTCTCGCAAATCCCAAATATGAAGCTTATATATATAAAACAAAAGCAAGTGTTGTTTTAGTTAACAGGGATTTTGTTCCCTCTTCTCCGGTGACCTCCACAATGGTACAGGTTGATAATGCGTATGAGGCTGTAGCTGTAATGCTGGGACTATTTAATTCAATGAAAGAGTCCAGGAGAGCCGGGAGATCATGGAGAGCCAGTGTAGCATGGAGTGCAAAAGTTGGAAAGGGTAGCTATATAGGGGCTTCTTCACATATTGGAAAAAGATCAGTTATAGGAAAGGGTGCCCAGATAATGGAGCAGGTTTACATTGGAAACGATGTTACCATTGGAGATGGTTCTGTTATTCATCCGGGAGTAAGAATTTACTCAGGATCAGTAATTGGCGCTGATTGTATTATTCATTCAAATGCTGTTATTGGTGCCGATGGTTTCGGTTTTGCCCCCTCTGCTGACGGGAGCTATAAAAAAATTCCCCAAACCGGTAATGTCATTATAGAAGATAATGTTGAGATTGGTGCCGGTACTACAATAGACAGAGCTACAATGGGATCAACAATAATAAGGAGAGGTGTAAAACTTGATAATCTAATCCAGATTGCTCATAATGTAGAGATTGGAGAGAATACAGTAATTGCTGCTCTCGCAGGAGTGGCCGGGTCTGCTAAAATCGGCAAAAATTGTCAGATAGGTGGGCAGGTGGGTATATCAGGACACATTACTGTAGCTGATAATACAAAAATAGGCGCTCAGGCCGGGATTATGAGCAGTGTAAAGAGCGAGGGAGAGGTTCTTCTTGGATCTCCTGCAATTGATGCTAAAGAGTATTTAAGAGCCTATGCTATGTTTAAAAAATTACACAAAAATCAATAAATTACTATCTTTGCCAAGTTTTACACATCCAGAATCTTTATGCAAGTTAATCAAAGAACATTAAATCAATCATATACATTTTCAGGAAAGGGTTTGCACACTGGAGTGCATGTTACTATGTTTATTACACCCGCCCCTGAAAATCACGGCATTAAATTTAAAAGGGTTGATCTGCCGGGTGAACCAATTGTGGAAGCAATAGCAGATTTTGTAGCCCCTTCTGCCAGAAATACAACATTAGTTAAGGGTGAGGCCTCTGTTGCCACACCTGAACATATACTTGCAGCTCTTTATGGTCTGGGTATTGATAATGCTCTTATATCTCTTGACGGACCGGAAGTTCCAATTCTTGACGGAAGTTCAAAGCTATATGCGGAGGCTTTTTCAGAAGGGGGATATCAGGATCAGGATGCAAAAAGAGTATATTTTGAGGTTAAGGAGAAGATTGTAGTCAGAGATGAGGAGAGCGGGACTGAGGTCTCTGTTTATCCTGACGATATGTTTTCTGCAGAGGTGATGATAGATTTTAATTCAAAAGTCCTGGGTCATCAGTTTGCCAGATATGATGAGAAAACAGATTTTAAAAATGAAATAGCGCCGTGCAGAACATTCGTTTTCTTTCACGAACTGGAGCCACTGTTTAAAAATAACCTTATAAAAGGGGGAGATCTTAACAATGCAATTGTAATTGTGGAGAATGAGGTCCCTCAGGAGGAGCTTGAAAGGTTGTCAAATCTGTTTGGTGAAAGGAGGTTGGAAAGGGGATCTGCCGGTTATCTTAACCATTTGGAATTACAGTTTGACAACGAATGTGCAAGACATAAACTATTAGATGTACTTGGAGATATTGCCCTTGCCGGCTTCTACTTTAAAGGCAAGATAATTGCAAATAAACCCGGACATAAGGTAAATACCAAAATTGCCCAGCTGCTGAGAAAAGCTGCAAAAGAGTTCTTCTCAAAACCAGTAGTTCCAAAGTTTGATTTAAACGACGAACCTCTTGTTGATATTAACGGAATAAAAAAACTTCTGCCGCACAGACCTCCGTTCCTGATGGTTGACAGAATTATTGAGATGACACCTCACCATGTAGTAGGTGTTAAAACAGTAGGTGTTAATGAGGGATTTTTTATCGGCCATTTCCCGGAAGAGCCTGTTATGCCGGGAGTATTGATAATTGAGGCAATGGCACAGGTTGGTGGTATATTGGTGCTCTCTGAACTTGATGAGCCTGAGAGATACTCAACATATTTTGCCAAAATTGATGGAGTCAAATTCAAAAAGAAGGTTGTACCCGGAGATGTTCTTGTAATCAGACTGACTTTGACTGCTCCTTTAAGGCGTTCAATTGTCTGTATGAAGGGAGAGGCATTTGTAGGTGATACTCTTGTATGTGAAGGCGAGATGGTTGCTCAGGTCATCAAAAATAAATAGAAAGATAGAAAAGGAAATAAATATATGAATTATATTCATCCGAATGCAAAAATAGGAACAGGTGTAACAGTTGACCCATTCTCCTATATAGCTGAAAATGTTGAGATAGGAGAGGGTACCTGGATTGGACCCCATGTGACTATTTTGGATTATGTGAAAATTGGTAAGAATTGCAAGATCTTTCCGGGTGCTGTCATTGGTGCAATACCTCAGGATCTGAAGTTTGCCGGTGAAATTACCTATGTAGAGATTGGAGATAATACTACAATAAGGGAGTGCGCTACAGTTAACAGGGGAACCTCTTTTAGCGGAAAAGGAGTCACCAGGATTGGTGAAAATTGTATGGTAATGTCTTATGTCCATGTGGCTCACGATTGCAGAATCGGGAACAATGTAATTCTTGTGAGCTATGTTGCTCTTGCAGGAGAGACAAATGTTGATGATTATGCTATTATTGGCGGCCATTCAGCTGCTCATCAGTTTACAAATATTGGTGCACATGCTATGATTTCAGGTGTGTCCAGTATTTATAAGGATGTTCCTCCATATGTTCTGGCAGGACACAGACCCCTGGCATATTTTAACCTGAATATAGTTGGTCTTAGAAGAAGGGGATTCTCAAATGAGCAAATTCAGCAGATAAGTGATATTTACAGGGTAATCTACAGAAGCGGATTGAATACTTCCGACGCCTGTGCCAAAGTTGAGGCAGAGTTTGAAGAGACGCCTGAAAAGAGAATTATTCTTGATTTTATTAAATCATCAAAAAGAGGGATAATAAAGAGAACTACAGATACCATTGAAGAGTAGAGTCAACAGGGTGATACTCTCAACTGCTTATCTTCCTCCTGTCGAGTATATAAGTGCAATATACCATTCAGAAAAAGCAGAAATAGAGCAGTACGAGAGGTATCAGAAACAGAGTTACAGAAGCCGTTGTCACATTTATGGTGCCAGCGGCCTTCTTCCTTTAACTATCCCCGTATCAAGATTAAATGGCCATTACCTCCCAATAAGAGAGATGAAGATTGATTATTCGGGGAAGTGGCAGCAGGAGCATTGGAGAGCCATTGTATCTGCATACAGAACATCTCCCTTCTTTGAATATTATGAAGATGACTTTGCCCCCTTCTACAAAACAGTTAAATATGAGAATCTTTTTGATTTCAATTTAGAGTTGATTAATCTGATTTGCCAGCTTACCGGGATTAATTGTAAATTGGAATTATCCTCAGAGTTCAACCATACATACGATGAATCGTTAATAACAGATCTGAGAGAGGTTATTCATCCCAAAAAATCACCATATACACCCTCCGCTAAAAAAGAGAGTGGGCAATACTTTCAGGTATTTGCCCACAAACATGGTTTTATTCCAAATCTTTCATCCGTAGACCTTCTCTTCAATGAAGGCCCTGATTCCATAAGTTATCTCTAAAAACGGAATCCGAATGTTACATATAGCTTGTTAGCAGAAGATGTAAGAAATCCTTCCGGAGCACCTACGCCAGAGTAGTCCTGGTAAAGTTTTAATCTCTCCTTTATTGCAACTCTGTGTTGGAAAGAGAGGTCAAGGAAAAATCCGCCATTGCTGTTAAATCCAGCCCCGGCAGATATGAATGAAAAGTCATTTGGATTACTCTTCTCTGCATTCTGATAGTATGAATATCCTGCGCGCAGTGCAATATTTTTAAAAGGTTTTACCTCTGCCCCAAGTCTGATGTTTTTAGCAAACCTGAAATCTTTACTGATATCGTCGTTTTCGTTAGTAAAAGCGTTGTTCCCATTTTCACTCTTTACAAGACGAGTAGTATTGTATGCTACACCTTCAACATCAGCGGAAATAATTGCGAATCTGCCAAACACATAGGAGATTCCCGCTCCGAGTTTAAGAGGTGAAACCATCCCGAAAGAGTATTCCCCTAATGGAGAGAGAAGTGTCATCGTTTCCGGATTAAGTCCGGTAATACTTGAGGTCATCTGCTCCTCCCAGGATTCGGTTAAAGACATAATTGTAGGAGTAGTTAGTGTAGCTCCAAGTCTAAGACCGGCAACCGGCAGAAAGATTACTCCAAGTTTTGCATTTAATCCAATACCATTTGTGCTCTGTCTGAATGTGTGATCCATATACTTGAAGCCGGTCTGGAAATTAGCCGGATTTTGAGCACTCTCTTTATATCTCTGATAATCTGTATAACTTAATGCCTGTATCCCAATATTTGCACCAAGGAAAAGTTTGGTTCCAATTCTTCCTCCAATATTTACAAGTATCTCAGTCTGATTACCCATTGTCTCTCTTGTAAAACTCTGATTAAGAGGTCCCCCGATGCTTATATAATCACCATCAAGATTCTCTGTTGCCGCAATATATTCATTATTTGTCCCTGGTAAAAGATCAAGGAGAGTTGAGTTCCATGCGAGTACATTCCTCCAGGGCAATCCAATATTGTATGGGTATGTATCGCCCTCAAATGTTACATCAAGTTCAGAAGAGGCTGTTCCATTTGTCCCGGATGCAACTGATCCAAGCCAGGAGCTCCCCGCTGTGGTCCCTTTTGCACTGAAACGGGAGTTGAAATCGTTTATCCTGTTAACAGCAAAGGATATGCTAAGGGAAGAGTTTCTTCCTCTGTTTAAAGAGGAGAGGTTGCTTATATAACCCATTGACGAGAGGGTTGGTTTATTTCTCAAATCAGACATGGATGTGCTAAGATACTCTGTTTTGGAAGGTGCAAACACCATTGATGGTGTCACAGAGAATTCAGAATATTTGTATACTCCTGATGAGGCCGGATTGATGCTGAGAGCACCAACATCTCCTCCAAGTGATATAAATGCATTTCCCATTGCTGATGTTCTCGCGCTGCCCTCGTAGAATGTCTGGGAGAAAAGAGCTGCTGTTGCAACATATGGATTCTGGCCAAGTCTGAGTGCGTTGTGTGAATAAGACTGTCCATAGACAGCAATACTAAAGATAACTGTTGCTGCCAGTAATATCTGTTTTTTCATCATTTTCTTTGTTTGTTATTATCTTCTGTAGCCTGACCCACTGCTGTTGGAAGTACCGGTTGATGTCCCTGATGAACTTCTTCCTGCAGATGATGATGAAGAGCCGGATGTTGATCTCGTTGCTGAAGTTTCACTTCTGCTGTATGATGAGGAGTTGTTTACTGAATTGCTCCTTTCATATGAACGATTATCCCTCTCTCTGCTGCTGTTATTTCTCTCGTAAGAGTTTCCTCTTCCGGACTCATTTGAAGAGGATCTTGTTACAACCGGATTGGTTGCAGTACTTCTTCTGTATGTGCCGGTTGATTGTTCTCTTTCGGTTGAGTTGCTTCTGCCCTGATTACTTCTGTTATAAGTTGTGCTTCTCTCTCTGGAATTTACAGTGCCCTCACCATAGCTTATACCTTGACCTGAAGAGTTTCCTCGTCTGTAAATACTATTGGTTACCGGAGTTGATGTGCTCTGTTCGTTTCCTCTGGTAGTAGACCTGGTTGCAGAAGTAGTCTGTCTTGGAATGCTGGTTATAACAGCTCTCTCCCTGTTATCTGCAGTACCACCCTGCCTGGTGTCTGTAACTCTTTTACCATATACTTTTCCACGGATTCTGTTACTGTTCTGGTATTGATAATTGGAATCAGTGTAGTAGTAATAGTATGGATCAGAATATCCGTTGTATGGAGAGTATCCGTAATTACCGTAATAGTTGTAAATTGGATAGTGTCCGCCATAGTACCAGTATGGATTCCATGGATCATAGTATGCTCCGTAGGAGTAATAAATATCATAGAAGAACGGGTCTCTCCAGTAGTAAGGATATGCTGAGTAGAAACTCCATGGTCTGTGGAATCTGCTGTAATATCTCCAGCTCCACGGGTTGTAACCCCACATCCACGGTCTGTAATAGTCCCAGTCATCCCATCTGCTCTCGATATGAAGATTGATTGTGTAGTCCGGAGAATCAAACTTTCTGAGCAGCTCCTCGTAAGAGATTGATTCATCAATGACAAGATATGTATTCTCTTCGTCAATGTTTACCGGTATATCCACGGTTTTGTTCTCGTCCATATAGACAACCTGGGCTTTTTTACCATTGACAATAAGTGTAGAGGTTTCGGCAGTACGGTTTTTCAGATCCTGTAGTCTTGAGTCTGTAGCAGAGACATATACTTTGTTTTCAGTACCTGAGTAAATTGCGTCATCAAATCTTGAAGACGCATATTGGCCGGATGTTCCGCAAGCTGCTGCGATTAATCCTGTTATAGCCAGAGCAAAAATGCTGTTTTTCATATCACACCTCCTGTGTTTTATTTTTTTTGTACTTTTGTGCCTTCATTGCAAATATAGACAAAAAACGTACCATATAAAACAAAATAATTACCAAAATGGCAAAAGAGATAAGCAACAGAGAGGAAAATTATTCACTTTGGTACAATAACCTTGTAATTAAAGCAGATTTAGCTGAAAATTCAGCTGTTAGAGGCTGCATGGTTATTAAGCCATACGGATATGCAATTTGGGAAAAAATTCAAGCTCAGCTTGATAAAATGTTTAAAGAGACAGGTCATGTCAATGCATATTTCCCTCTGTTCATTCCAAAATCTTTTCTTAGTAAGGAGGCTGAACATGTTGAGGGTTTTGCAAAAGAGTGTGCTGTAGTAACTCACCACAGACTTATGACAAATCCTGACGGACCGGGGGTAGTTGTTGATCCCGATGCAAAGCTTGAAGAGGAGCTGATTGTCAGACCAACATCAGAGACAATTATCTGGAATACATATAAAAACTGGATTAAGTCATACAGAGACCTTCCAATTCTGGTCAATCAGTGGGCAAATGTTGTGAGGTGGGAGATGAGAACAAGACTATTTCTCCGTACTGCCGAATTTCTCTGGCAGGAGGGACATACTGCTCACGCCACAAAAGAGGAGGCTATTGAAGAGACTCAGAAAATGGTTCAGGTATATGCAAAATTCGCAAGAGAATTTATGGCTCTGCCAGTACTTGTTGGCTCTAAAACCGAGAGTGAAAGATTTGCAGGAGCATTAGACACTTTGTGTATTGAGGCCCTTATGCAGGATGGAAAAGCACTTCAGGCGGGTACATCTCATTTTCTTGGACAAAATTTTGCTAAAGCATTTGATGTTCAGTATCAGAGTAAAGAGGGGTCCCTCGAATATGTGTGGGCTACATCCTGGGGGGTTTCAACAAGGTTGATGGGAGCACTGATTATGGCTCACAGTGATAATAACGGACTTGTACTTCCTCCTAAACTTGCTCCTATCCATGTTGTTATGGTTCCAATTTTTAAAACAGAAGAGGAGAGTGAGAAGATTATTACTAAGATGAAGGAGATAAAAGAGGGTTTGGAAAAGCTTGGAATCACCTCAAAAATTGATGACAGGGATAATCTCAGATCAGGCTTTAAATTTGCCGAGTGGGAGCTGAAGGGTGTTCCTGTGAGAATAGCAATAGGCCCTCGTGATTTGGAAAATGGTACAATAGAGCTTGCCAGGAGGGATACACTTACAAAAAGCTCCGTAAGCAGAGATGGTGTTGAAGAGCACATTAAAGCACTCCTTGATGAAATACAGGACAATATTTATAATAAAGCATATAAATTCAGGGAGGAGAACACTTTTGAAGTTAATGACTGGGAGACATTTAAATTGAAAATTGAGGATGGCGGATTTCTTTTATGTCATTGGGACGGAACTGCAGAAACAGAGGAGCGGATAAAGGCTGAAACAAAAGCAACCATAAGATGTATTCCTCTTGAAAATGTAAAAGAGGAGGAGGGTCTTTGTATCTATTCCGGAAAACCATCCAAAAGAAGAGTTATATTTGCAAGAGCATATTAATATTTAATTAAAGGTTTTACAAATGGCATCAGATTTACCGTCCCGACAGAGGGATATTCTCGAGGGACTTAACCAGAAATCAAGGACCAAGGTCCATGTTTTTAATCAGACAATGGAGGTCTTTAATCAGCTTAAGGATGTTCTAAATGAGATGAGTAATGATCTTAATGATCTTCTCGAGAATTTTAACGGTAATGACAGACGTGTCAGGCTGGAATACAGAGACAGAGGGAAATTTGAAGCAGAATTAAAGTTTGCGGATGATGTGCTAATTTTTAGTATGCACTCAGATATATTCCAGTTTGACAGAGATCACCCTGCCTGGAAGAGTGAATTTCTAAAGGCCGATTCTGCAAATTCATATTGCGGTATTATTAATGTCTATAATTTCTTGTCAGATTCACTTAAATTCAACAGACAGGAGGACCTCGGTTACCTGGTAGCAAGAATTTTTGTCAATAAAGATAAGTTCTTTATGGTAGAGGGAAAGAGACAGCCAAAGAGATCTGTCTCCTCATTTGGTAAAAAACAGCTGACCAGAGAAGAGCTCGTTTCTGTTGTAGAGACTTCTGTACTTTATACACTCTCTTTTGATCTTCTTGTTCCACCATTTGACCTGGTTAAAATGGCCTCTGTTGAGCAGATTAACGACAAAATTGAGAGTGCCAAATTGCAAACAGGTAAAAGACTCGGTTTTAATTATAATTCAGACGATGTTCTGGACGATTAACAATTTTTAATTTATTATGGGAAGGATAAACTATCTGTTATCAATTTTTTTGATTTTAGGTCTATCTAATGTTGCAGCTGCTCAGGAAGTAAAGAGCGGGCAACAGGTTGTTAACCTAAGTGCTCACCAAAAAATTGCTTTTGATATTGCAAATAGTATAAAGATGCCTGAGTTGGTAAAGAAGGAGCCCCCAAAACCAAATCCGTGGACAAAGGGTACTCAGGTTCAGATAGGATTTTCTCAGATGTCGCTGACTAACTGGGCTGCCGGGGGTTTCTCATCAGTGGCATTAAATGCCTATGTGAATAAGTTCAACCACTGGGAGATTGATAAAATGTTTTGGGAAAACAGACTTCAGCTTGCCTGGGGGTTTATTAACTCATTTGGTGATAAATTCAAGAAGAGCGATGATAAGATAATATTTGACAGTAAATTTGGATACAAATCTTTCAAGAAGGTCTTTATATCAGCTGCTTTCAATTTCAGATCTCAGTTCTCTAACTCCTTTAATTACCCCGCATCAGGCAGCAAGGTTCTTGTCTCAGGCCCTTTCTCTCCTGCATACCTCTCTTTTGGTATTGGTCTTGATTATAAACCGGCAAAACCTGTTTCAATTAACTTTTCACCACTCACAAGCAATCTCGTGATTGTTTCTCAGGAGAGTCTGAGGGTAAAATATGGTAACAGAATTGATCAGCCTGCTAAGCTTGAACTTGGAGCTCAATTGAAAATAGATTACAAACAGCAATTGACAAAAGATCTGGCAATTGCCTCAAACCTTGTGTTTTTCTCTGATTTTCTGCATAACCCGCAGAATATAAAGGTTTACTGGGATCTATTTATTGACAGTAAAATCAACAGATATTTCTCCGCAAATATCAGAACAAACCTAATTTACGACGACAATATTTTAATTCCGGATAAGGATGGGCTCCTTGATAAAAGAGTTCAGTTCAAAGAGATTCTGTCAGTTGGATTCTCTTACACATTTGGCCAGATAAAGAAATAGATTCAGTTATTATGTTAAGGGAGAGGTTTAAAAGTAAATTGCTCTCTCTGGTAACTCCCGGAGAGGAAGTTTCGGGAGGTAAAGTTCCGGGAGTACTTCTTGCTGTAAGCGGAGGTGTTGATTCAATGACAATGGCTCATCTGTTTCATTCAATTGGTTATAATAACTTCTCAGTTGCTACTGTTAATTTTTCACTCAGGGGAGAGGAGAGCGATGGAGATATGCAGCTGGTTCAGGATTGGTGCAGAGAGAGGGGAATTGTTTGCTATTCTAAGAGATTTGATACTGAATCTTATGCAAATGAGTCTGGTATTTCAACTCAGATGGCAGCCAGAGATTTAAGATATGGATGGTTCTCCCGGCTCTGTATTGATAATGGTTTTGCTTACCTTGCAGTTGCTCATAATCTTAATGATAAAATTGAGACTCTTTTTATTAATCTTTTAAGAGGTACTGGGATAAATGGATTGTCATCAATAAAAGAGTCATCTAATCCGGCTGGATTTGGGATGACCGTTATAAGACCTTTAATTGAATTCTCAAGGGAGGAGATTCTAGTCTACTCTGATTCTGAAAAGGTCCCTTTCAGACATGACAGTACCAATTTTGAATCCCATTACTCAAGAAATAAGATCAGAAATCAGGTATTTCCTGTATTCGAGGAGATTAATCCATCCTATCTCAAGACGCTGGAGAGGGAGATTTCTCTCTTTTCCGATGCTGCTAAAGTTATTGAGCAAAGGTTTGATGAGATTAAAGGGATGGCCCTCTCAATTTTAACAGGTGGTAATGAGATTGCAAGGATATCAATACCTGTACTCAGGAATTTTGGAAACGAAAAATATTGGCTCTATTTGCTGCTTGAGGAGTGGGGCTTCTCACCCGATGTTGTAAATGATATATATAATTCTTTAGATTCTCAGTCAGGCAAGCTCTTTTATTCAAGTGGTTACGAGCTGCTTAAGGATAGGAATTATTTAATTATCAGAGATATATCCGCAAGTGCTATTGATGATATTGACTTAAACATTATCTCTGTCAAAATTTATGATGTAACCTCAGGTTTTAAACCCTTGCCCTCAAACATTATATTTTATCTTGATGCGGATTTAACAGGCGAGAATATTCTTTTCAGAAGATGGCGTGACGGAGACAGGTTTAATCCATTAGGGATGAAGGGGAGCAAAAAGATAAGCGATTTTCTGACAGATTTAAAAAGAGACAGATTCAGTAAAGAAAAGAGAATTGTGGCCACTACTGAAGATGACAGAATTATTTGTCTTCTCGGAGAGCGTATTGACCACAATTATCGTATAACCCAAGATACCAGAAGAGTATTGGAAATATCCCTTAATATATAGTTTTAAAGAGCTATTTCTACATTAAAAGGTAATCTTGCAAAATTTTTGACCCCACTCTCTCTCTTTAGCGACTTGTATGCCTTTTCAATCAGTAATTCCGGAGAAGAGATAACCTTTGCACTACTTTCCATTTCAGAGAATGTCTCCAGGAGTTTGTCCATTTGAGATTTTATTACCGGGTATTCAACTAATCTCCAGTTCTCTATACCGGCCATTGCCGCAGCACTGTTTATGGCATCAACCAGACCACCTTTTTCGTCTGCCAAACCAATTTTTAGGGCGTCTGCTCCTGACCATATTCTGCCTTGACCAACTGAGTCAACTCCCTCAATAGAGATAGCTCTTCCTTTTGATACCAGCTCAATGAAATCTGAGTAAATCTCCTCTACACCACCTCTTATAAACTCAATCTCTTCGTTGTTCAATGGTCTGTATCCGCTCATTATATCACTGTGCTTGTTGGTGTTTACGCTGTTTGAATATATATGCAGATGTTTGTTCATTGCCTTCTGGGCATTAATGACCATACTGAACACTCCTATTGATCCGGTCAGGGTAGAGTTGCCTGTGAAGATTTTATCTGCATTGGAGGCAATCCAGTATCCGCCGGATGCTGCATAATCACCCATACTTACAACAACAGGTTTGTTCTCTCTAAGCAGAGCAAGCTCTCTTTCAATTATGTCTGAGCTCTGTGCAGATCCACCCGGAGAGTTAACTCTTAAAACAACAGCCTTTATCGTGCTGTCTTTGTTAATCTTTGATATTAGCTCCTGGAATGTGTCAGAAGCAATATTTTCATCTGACTTACCCATTATTATGTCTCCGTTTGCATAGAGGACCGCAACTTTGTTTTTCTGTTTAAAGTCTGTTTTCTTACTGGCTTTAGAGTAAGCAGAAGAAGAGATAATTTTAAGATCTTTCTCCTCTTCAACTCCAAAAAGATTAACAAGATTCTTTGTCAGTTGGTCCTTGTACAATAGCTCATCTACAAGACCTGCATCAAGCACATCTTTAGCATTTGCCAGTTCCAGATTATCGGCAAGAAGATCTATTTTCTCTGCCGGGATACCTCTTGATTCAGATATTGCCTGAGTCCATCCGTTCCAGACAGAAGATATATAAGCCTGCAGTTGCTCTTTGTTCTCCTCACTCATTTTGTTGCTGATGAACTGTTCGGCGGCAGCTTTGAATTTACCATGCCTTATAAGTTGTACTTCAACCCCTGTTTTGTCAAGCAGATCTTTAAAAAATAACGGACTCATACTAAGCCCTGTCAGTGTAGCTGTTCCTGCAGGATTCAGATATACCTTGTCTGCAGCAGAGGCCAGATAGTATGCCCCCTGGCTGTAGTTGTCTGCATATGCTATGACAGGCTTGCCACTCTCTCTGAATCTGATAAGTGCCTCCCTTATCTCTTCAATATGTGATATGCCTGCATTCACCTGGTTTACATTCATATATATGAACTTGATCCTGGGGTCAGATGCGGCACGATCAATTGTCTGAACAAACTCTAATATTCCTGAGCTTTTACTGGTTTCTGAACTAAAAGGGTTTAGTGAAGAAAAAGGATCTTCAACCGATTGCTCTGTTATTGCAGGTGAAAAGTTAAGGGCCATAACGGCACTCGATGGAACAACAGGAGTTTTGCTCTCCGTAAAAGAGGCTAAAGATGATATAAATCCCATAAAAAGGAAAAAGCCTGCCAGCATTGCAATCAAAGACCCAATCAATGTAGCGGCAACAATTTTCAGAAAATTTTTCATATATGTCAGAATTGATCTAATGTTGAGTGTCTACAAATTTAGTAATAAATCTTAACTTTACATCCTCTAATAACTCATCCATTTTGATACCTATATGTTCAGATTAATAATACAGCTGCTGGCCTTTGCTTTTTTTTCCATCTCCGTGTACGCCCGTCCGTCTCAAAAAATTAAAATTAAGATTTCTCTGGAGGAGGCAATTGAAATAGCAAAGGATCAATCTCCATCTGCATTGGTTGCTAAACATAATTTTCTAGCAAGCTACTGGCAATTCAGAGCCTTTAAGGCACAGTTACTTCCATCTCTTAATCTCTCTGCCACCCTGGGAAATTACAACAGATCCCTTGTACCACTGCAGAATTCTGAGACAGGTGAGATCAACTATGTTGCAAATAATAATATGAAAAACTCTCTCTCACTCTCAATTGATCAGAATATTGCTCTGACCGGAGGGAGGATTTCTCTCTTTACAAGTCTCTACAGGCTGGATCAGTTTAGTTCAGGTAAACCTGCCAATTATAATTCTCAGCCAATAAATATTACATATATTCAGCCACTCAGAACTTACAACAATTTAAAATGGGACAAAGTTACTGAGCCCCGCAGATTCGAAAGAGCTAAAAGGCGGTATTTGGAGCAGATGGAAAATATTATCGGGAATGTAATACCTCTCTATTTTGATGTTTTACAGGCACAGCAGAGACTTGCTATGTCAAGCAAGAACTACGATAACACAATGTCTCTTTATAAACTGACCAAGGAGAGATATGAGAGGGGTTTAATATCTAAGAATGATGTACTTCAGCTGGAACTCAGAATGATAAATGATAATCTCTCCATAAATGATCATAAGCTAAACCTGGATATGAGGATGTTAAGACTAAAGACATTTATGGGTTATAATGAACATGTGGAACTAGATCTTGAGGTACCCAAGTCCGGGCCGGATATAACACTAAACTTTGACGAAGTTCTTGATAAAGCATACAAAAACTCCTCATTTCTTCTGGATAACGAACTGGAGCTTCTAAGCGCAGAACAGGAGGTTGAGCGAAATAAAGCCAATACAGGCATTCAGGCAAATCTGAATGCCCAGTTTGGCCTGACTCAGCAGGGAGAGGAGCTTGGAAAGGCATACAGTAACCCAATGGATCAGCAGATTGTAAGCTTAGGATTGAGGCTTCCTATTGTTGACTGGGGTCTTGGCAAGGGTAGGGTTAAGATGGCTAAGTCCAGACAGGAGCTTGTTAAAGCTCAGGTAGATCAGGAACTAAATGAGTTTAAACAGAATGTATTCATAAAGGTGATACAGTTTAACAACCAGGTTGAGCAGTGCAATCTTTCATCAAGGGCGGACTCTATTTCAAAGGAGAGATATGAGTATGCAAGGGCGCAGTTTATGGATGGAACAATTGGAGTTACTGAACTTAATAATGCCCAGAACGAGAAGGATAACGCCTCTAACCGGTATATTAATGATTTGGGCAATTTCTGGCAATACTATTTTAACATTCGTAAAATGAGCCTGTTTGACTATCTAACAAGAGAGGATTTGTCTGCTGAATTTGATAAAATGGTGGGTAATTAATTATTTTTTATACTTTTGCCCTTGATGAAACAAATCAGAAACATATCCCTTATAACTTTAATATTGCTGTATATATCAGCAGGTCTTGGTTATGGTCTGCATATATGCAGTGAGGAGGGTAGTGTTACACCTGTTTTGATGATTCAGGATGCCACTTGCGAGAATGTGCACGACCATTCCCACCACCAGGGCTGTGTTGGTGAATGCACATCAAAAGATAATCACAGTGACGGTTGTTGTCATACTGAAGTATATCAACTTGAGGACAAATATGAAACAACAACCTCTGTGCAGATTGAGCAGCCCACAGAGCTTCTTTTATCAGTTGCACTTCTCTCAAACACCGGGCGAATTGCTCTAAACAATCTCTCTGAAGAGTTCCGGCCAATACCGGAATATTCTCCTCCGGAGCTGGTCCCTTCAAATTTTTACTCACTTATATCAGTGTGGAGATTGTAATTTCTCGTTCGGCTAAATAGTTGAATGATAAATTATTACATCTTAACACATATATGATCAAAAAAATTTTCCTATATATATTATTGATTGTTGCATTTGGAACAATTAATGCACAGACAACAAGCGGAGTTGTTAAAGTCCGCAAAGCGGGCGGTGAGGTTGAACCACTTGCCTACGCCTCTGTTTACTGGCTTGAGGGTAAAGTCTCAGCAGAGACAAACGAGAGGGGTGAATTTACTTTAAATACAAAAGGATCTGCAGAGATATCCATTGTAGCTGCTTTTGTCGGTCACACCAAAGATACGGTAAGGGCAAGCTCAGGTTCGAGAAATATTGAACTCATTCTTAGAGAAGATGCAGAGCTTGAGGCAGCCAGACTTGTTGAAAGACAAGAGGGAAACTATCTTTCAAAAATGACACCTGTCAAGACCGAGGTTATAACTGCCGCCGGTCTGTGCAAAATGGCCTGTTGCAATCTGGCTGAGAGTTTTGAAAATTCAGCAAGTGTAACAGTTGGTTATTCGGACGCCATTACCGGGGCCAGACAGATTAGACTCCTTGGCTTATCGGGAACATACACACAGATGCTTGACGAAAACCGACCCGCGATGAGAGGGGTAGCAGCTCCTTTCGGCCTCTCATATGTTCCCGGACAGTGGCTTGAGAGCATTCAGATAGCAAAAGGGCCATCGTCTGTTGTAAACGGGCTTGAGGCAATAACCGGCCAGATAAATCTTGAACATCGCAAACCAACTGCGGAACAGCCTCTGTTCCTCAACCTTTTTCTTGGCAGCACTTTGAGAACTGAGGCAAATATTGCATCATCTCTTCAACTTAATCCAAAGTGGAGTACTGTTATACTTGGACACTTCTCTACCGATCCGATGGGCCACGACGGAAACCATGATGGTTTCAAGGACGAGCCTGTTTCAATGCAGTTTAATCTCTCCAACAGATGGCTCTATGTTGCCGACAACGGAGCACAGGTGAGATTTGGATTCAGAGCTTTGTCTGATGACAGGGTTGCTGGGATGAATGAGTACAAAAAGGGTATGGAGATTACCAATACACTCTGGGGCTCAGAAATAAAAAATAAGGGGCTTAACGGATATCTGAAGGTGGGTATTCCTCTTAATGAGGATAACAGTAAAAATATCGCAACTGTGGCAGATTATACATGGCACAGAATGAACTCGTTTTTTGGAAAGAACAGATTTGACGCAATTCAGAATTCAGCCTTTCTGAACATAATGTTTCAGAATCAGATAGATGAATACCATAAATATGTTCTGGGTTTAAGTGGTCAGTATGACAATTTTGATGAAGTGTTAACGGCTCCTTTTTTTGGGATATGGAGCGCTGACAGGAATACCGGAAGAGAGGAGAGTTCTGCCGGTGCGTATGGTGAGTATACTTATACAAACGGAGAGAAGGTCTCTGTAGTTGCCGGGCTAAGGCTTGACAGGAACAACATTCACGGATGGCTCTTTGCACCAAGGTTAAATGTTAAATATGCATTTACAGACAAGCTTATTTTCAGGGCATCAGGAGGTCGCGGCTTCAGATCCCCAAATCAGATCTCTGATAATCTTGGTATTCTCTCAACAGGCAGGCAAATTGTGCTGGAGGAGAAACCGGATATTGAAGATGCCTGGACCTACGGAGCAAATTTTACGGTTTATCTTCCGTTTGGATTCAACGAAAACAGTTATCTGAGTTTTGACTACTTCCGTACAGATTTCAACAAACAACTTTTGATTGATCAGGAGAGAGATATCTCGAGGATATGGCTTTACAATCTTGAAGGGAGATCTTTTACAAATACTTATCAGGCAGACTTCTCCACAGAGCCTTTTGAGAGATTTACTGTTCTTGCAACATTCAGATATACAGATTCAAAAGCAACCTATCACGGACAGGGACTTATTGAGAGAGCCCTGACCGGAAGATATAAAGGGGTGTTAAATATTCAGTATGCTACCAGAATGAACAAATGGACATTTGATTTCACAGCTCAGATAAATGGACCTTCAAGATTGCCACATTTTATGGGTGGGGGACTCTCCCCAGTCTATCCAATGTTCTTTGCTCAGATAACTAAAAAATTCAGGGATCTTGATATATATGTGGGTGGTGAAAACCTCGGGAACTACAAACAGCCTCATCCTATAATGGGGGCAGATAATCCATATTCACCAGAATTCAATTCTACCCTTATATGGGGCCCTCTTATGGGAAGGAAAGTTTACGCAGGTTTGAGATTTACTCTCTGGAAATAAAAAACGAATAATTATATTAACTAAATCAAATAATATTATGAAAAGATTCGCTATTATCGTTATGGCTTTTGCAGCCATGTTGTTTGTTACCACTAATTTTGCAGAGGCGCAAAATAAAAAGAGTGCAAAAAAAGAGGTTCAGGTTACCTTCTCAATACCCGATGTTGATTGCCAGCATTGTGTTAATAAAATTGAATCAAAAATGCCTTACGAGAAAGGTGTTAAAGATATGAAGGTTAGTCTTGATAATAAAACCATCTGGATTAGCTACGAGGATTCTAAAACAAACAAGGAGAACCTTGCCAAGGCCCTTGAAAAGCTGGGATATCCGGCAAAAGAGGTAGAACAAAAATAATTAATGAGACTACTACTCTCATTCTTATTAACCATATCCGCATTCGGAGGGCTCTTTTCACAGAGACCCTCCGGCGGATCTCTTTTTTATGAGCAGATTCGTTTACTGGATCTTAAGGAACGGGAGGAAGCTATTGTAAACGAGATAATATCAGGTAATATTCCGGATTTCTTAAAAGAGTGGAGAGAGATTGAGTTTTCAGGAAGAGACACTTCAGGCAATTTACACTTTGTTACTATTTATGTTAAGGCCGATTATTTAGCTGCCGGATCAGATGATGATTACTTTACCCTCCCTATGACGCCTCAGTCTGCCCAAAAGATAGCGGACCATTTTAATGCATCATTGCCAACATCAAGGGTAGTAGATTTGATTTACGAAAAATCAGAACTTAAACTGGAGCCATTTAACTTTATTCCCCGGGGAAACAGAAATGAGACTCCTGATATAATTTATGACCACTCAAAAATAGTACAGGCTCAGATAAAAGCATCGGAAAGAACTCCAGGTGTTTTTGTCGCCGGAACCAAGAAAGATATTGTACTATCCTCAAAATTGTCAGATACAAAAAGAGCACATCATGTGACTATTTACGGCTGGCACAGATTGACCGGCGTTCCTATACAGCCGGTAACAAATATTCATATAGATACATATGTTGATTACAGCCACGGCGTAAGGCTTGTATCAAACAAAATCTTAATTGACGGAAAGGAGTATGATTACAGACTAATACTCAAGGATTCCATGCTACACTCTCTGCTAAATTCAGAAAAGTACCCCCTCTCTGTTACTTCCTATAACTACTGAGATAACTCTGAAAAGAGATAAAAAAGTATTACTTTTGCTATTAATGTATCATTAATACCCCCAAAGTAATATGAGATTTCTAAAAATTTCTGTTTTCCTTTCGCTGATTCTTTTCAGTGTTTCAAATCAACTTGCGGCTAACTCCTGGATACGAGTAAATCAGGCAGGATATCTGCCGGCAGATATTAAAGTTGCAGTATTCATTTCACTTAACGAAAAGAGCACTCCTGTGTTCGAGGTAAGAGATGCCTTGACAGATAAAATTGTATTTCAGGGTGCCGGTAAAAAGAGTGATGCCATCTCCTGGGGTATGAAAAGCGCTTACAGATTTGATTTTTCCAAAATTGAAAAGGAGGGTGGTTACTATATTGTCTCTAACGGAGCTAAATCGCCAAACTTTAGAATTGCTGCAGACTCATATGAAGGGCTTTCGGATTTTCTTCTTGAGTATATGAGGCAGCAAAGATGTGGAGACAATCCGTATACCGGGGAGCTATGCCACCAGGATGATGGGTACATAGTTGGACACCCTTCCAGAAATGGAGAAAAGATTGATGTGAGAGGGGGCTGGCACGACGCAACAGATTATCTGCAGTATACAACAACTTCCGCAACTACTCTTTATCATTTGATGTTTTCGTGGGAGCAGCAAAAGGATAAAAGCGTGTTCAAAGATAATTTTGATGCCAGAGGAAGAAAAGGTGCAAACGGAACTCCTGATATACTGGATGAAATTCGCTGGGGCCTTGATTGGCTGGACAGAATGAATCCGGAGGATAAGGTTATGTTTAATCAGATAGCCGATGACCGTGACCACGCCGGTTTCCGTCTCCCTAACAAAGATAAGGTGGATTACGGATGGGGCCCGGGAACAGGCAGACCTGTATATTTTGTATCGGGACAGCCTCAGTCTCTGGGCAAACATTTTAACAGAACAACGGGAGTAGCATCAACAGCAGGTAAGTTTGCTTCAAGCTTTGCACTGGCATCTGAAATTCTTAAGGAGAGTGATCCTGAGTATGCAGCAAAACTGAGAGATAAGGCGGTAAAAGCTTTTGCATTTGCTGAGGAGTTTCCCGGAAATACCCAGACTGCGTGTGTAGTATCACCGTATTTCTACGAGGAGGATACCTGGGTTGATGATGTAGAGCTCGCAGCAGCAACATTCTACAAATTCACTGGAGATGCAAACTGGAGAAAGAGGGCAGACTACTGGGGTCAGCTTGAGCCTGTAACTCCATGGATGGAGCTTGGAAGGGGCAGACACTATCAGTTCTATCCTTTTATTAACCTTGGTCACTATTACCTGGCCTCATCTTCAGACAAGGCAACCAGGGATAAATATATTCAATTCATGAAAGATGGTCTGGAGCATCTTCGCAAAAGAGCAGCTGACGACCCGTTTATTTACGGAATTCCATTCCTGTGGTGTTCAAATAACCTTGTATCTGCCGCAATAACTCAGGCAAGACTCTATCGGGAAGTGAGCGGAGATGAAACATATCTTGAGATGGAGATGGCTCTCAGGGATTGGCTGTTTGGAACAAATCCGTGGGGAACATCAATGTTGGTAGGCTTCCCAAAAGGCGGAGATTATCCTGATTCACCACACTCATCATACACAGTTCATAATGGTGACCTCACATATGGAGGTCTGGTTGACGGTCCTATAGAGAGGTTGCTCTTTTTAGAGAGAGCAGGTAAATCACTTACTAAACCTGATATGTATGCGCCATTCAACAATGGAAAAGCTGTTTATCATGATGACATAGGTGACTATGCATCAAATGAGCCTACAATGGACGGAACAGCAGGTCTTTCATTCTACTTTGCTAAGATGGAGAGTGACGGAAAAGAGCAGGCAAAGGCAATATCGGAAAAATCGGCACTTACATTAAAAGACAGCCAGGGGGCAGTAGTAAGGGTAAATCCTGATAAAAAGGTTATATACCTTGCATTTACAGCTGACTCAATGTTCCAGGGTGGCGGGAAAATTCTCAAAACATTAGCTTCAAACAAAATTAAGGGGTCATTCTTCCTTACAGGGAATTTCCTGAGAATCCCTGAGCATAAGGGGACAATTGAAAAGATTGTTTCACAGGGACACTATGTGGGAGGGCACTCAGACAAGCATCTTCTTTATGCTCCGTGGGATAAAAGAGAGAAATCTCTGGTTTCAGGAGATAGCCTCAGAAATGATATTATCAATAATCTGGTCGAACTGCAGAAGTTTGGAGTTTCTCAAAAAGATGCAGTATGGTTTATGCCACCTTACGAGTGGTACAACAAGGAGTCTGTCTATACTGCTTCAACCCTTGGGCTAAAGACAATAAACTACACACCGGGAACTGCAACACCTGCGGATTATACATATCCCGGAATGAACAGTTATAAAACATCAGATGAGCTTATAGCGAAACTTTTTGCTTTTGAAAAGAGCAATAATCTTAACGGTGCTATAATTTTGATCCACCCCGGCGTAGACGACAGGAGAGCAGATAAACTTTACGACAGGCTTGACTCAATAATCAAAAGGCTTAAAAAACTGGGCTATTCATTTGACAGACTTTAACTTAAACAGATGTATAAAATTGTAAAAAAGAGGGATCTTACTCCCCTAATATCCCTTATGGAGGTGTATGCTCCAAGGATGGCGTCATCGGCAAAGCCGGGACAGTTTCTAATAGTAAGAGCTCATGATAGGGGTGAGAGAATACCCCTCACTATTTGTGATTTTGATAAAGATGCCGGTACGGTTACAATTGTCACCCAGGTAGTGGGAGCCTCGAGCAGACAAATTTGCCATCTGGAGGAGGGCGATTTTTTTACAGATTTTGCCGGTCCGCTGGGGGAGCCATCTGAGTTTATTCATAAAAGCGCCGGTGAACTATCGGCAATGAAATTTCTGTTTATTGCCGGAGGATTGGGGACTGCCCCTGTTTATCCACAGGTGAAGTTTTTGCATTCAATGGGTGCATCTGTAGATGTTATTATTGGTGCTAAAAACAGAGATATGCTCATTTTTGAGAAAGATATGAAAAGCGTTTGCAGAAACTTGTATATCTGTACTGACGACGGATCGTATGGTGAAAAGGGTCTTGTTACTGATTTAATGAAAAAAGTACTGGACAGCGGAGAGAAATATGACCATATGGTTGCAATTGGGCCAATGATAATGATGAAGTTTGTTACAATTGCTGCAAAACCTTATAATATTCCGCTTACTGTAAGCTTAAATACTCTGATGGTTGATGGAACTGGTATGTGCGGAGCCTGCAGAGTAACTGTGGCCGGCAAAACAAGATTTGCCTGTGTTGAGGGACCTGAGTTTAATGCGTACGAGGTAGATTTTGAGGAGGCGATGAGAAGACAGGGGATGTATAAATCAATAGAATCAGAACTTGATCATAAATGTAAAATCGGGTTACACCACAATAATACTAACGAATAATGAGAAACAAGATACCAAGGGTTCCTGTCAGAGAACAGAATCCACTTGTAAGAGCCACTAATTACGAAGAGGTTAGTTATGGTTATAACTCAGAAGAGGCAGTGCTTGAGGCATCAAGATGTCTTGATTGCAAGAGCCCCAAATGTGTTACTGCATGTCCCGTAAGCATAAATATTCCAGCATTTATAAGACAAATTGAAAATGGAGATTTTCACAAGGCAGCAGAGATAATTGCTGCAGACAGTTCCCTTCCTTCTGTTTGCGGGAGAGTCTGCCCGCAGGAGAGCCAGTGTGAAGGCTCTTGCATACTCGGCGTAAAAGGGGAGGCTGTAGCAATAGGAAAACTTGAGAGATTTGCAGGCGATTGGGGTCGTGAGAATGGTGTGAGGTTCTCTGAAAGAGAGCCTCTTAATGGTAAAAAAGTGGCTGTAATTGGAAGCGGACCTGCAGGTCTGGCCTGTGCAACAGACCTTGCAAAACTAGGCTATGAGATAACAATTTTTGAAGCGCTCCATGAACCTGGAGGTGTTTTACAATATGGTATTCCGGAGTTCAGGCTTCCTAAAGAGAGGGTTGTAAAGAGTGAGATTGATAATGTAAGGGCACTTGGTGTTAATATAGAGACAAATGTAGTGGTTGGAAGAACTGTTACAATTGATAACCTTATGGACAATGAAGGTTATTCTGCCGTTTTTGTGGGTTCCGGAGCCGGATTGCCAAAATTTATGAATATCCCCGGAGAGAATCTCAACGGAGTGGTCTCTGCAAATGAGTTTCTAACAAGGAACAATTTAATGAGAGCATACGATCCTCAGTACGATACGCCAATATATGTAGGAAAAAGTGTAGCTGTGGTTGGCGGCGGGAATGTCGCTATGGATGCTGCCCGCTCGGCATTGAGACTTGGAGCAAAGGTAACTGTGGTTTACAGAAGGACAGAGAAGGAGTTGCCTGCAAGGGTAGAGGAGGTTCATCACGCTAAAGAGGAGGGAATTGAGTTCCGGATGCTAACTAATCCGGTAGAGGTGCTTGGAGATGAGAGAGGATGGGTAAGAGGTCTAAGATGTATAAAAATGGAGCTGGGTGAGCCCGATGATAGCGGCAGGAGATCGCCTGTTCCATTAAAGGATTCTGAGTTTGATATTGAAACAGATGTTGTAATTATGTCGCTCGGTACATCTCCAAATCCGCTGTTGTCATCAACAACTCCGGGTCTGGAGGTAAACAGATGGAATTGCATTGTTGCTGACGATAATGGCAAAACAAAACGCAAAGGTGTTTTTGCCGGCGGCGATGCTGTTACCGGTGCAGCTACTGTTATACTTGCTATGGGGGCAGGCAGAAAGGCTGCTGCTGCCATAGATTTATACCTTAGGGAAAATTAGTATCTTTGCGCCCCGTAAAACTAAAAAAATGGCACAGAAACCATCAATCCCCAAAGGGACAAGAGATTTTTCACCGCTTGAAATGGCCGGGAGAGATTATATTTTTAATACTGTAAGAACTGTATTCAAAAAGTATGGATACTCTCCAATTGAGACTCCTGCAATGGAGAATCTTTCAACCCTTCTTGGAAAATATGGAGAGGAGGGGGATAAACTACTTTTCAAGGTTCTTAATTCTGGTGACGCATTTGCCGGGATTTCTCCGGAAATGCTCCAAAACAGCAACTCTTTATCTGTTAAGGTATGTGAAAAGGGCCTCAGATATGACCTGACAGTACCTTTCGCAAGATTTGTGGTGCAACATCAAAATGAACTTGTCTTCCCATTCAAGAGATATCAGATCCAGCCTGTCTGGAGAGCAGACAGACCACAGAAAGGAAGATACAGAGAGTTCTATCAGTGTGATGTGGATGTTGTGGGAAGCGATTCTTTAATCAACGAGCTTGAGTTGGTTCAGATTGTTGATGAGGTATTTAGCCATCTTGGTCTCTCCGTTGCCGTGAAGATTAACAACAGGAAGGTTCTTTCAGGAATTGCCGAAGTTACCGGCCATGCAGATAAACTCATTGATATCACTGTAGCCATTGATAAAATAGACAAAATAGGGATTGATGCAGTCAAGGATGAGTTAAGGTCAAAAGGGATAGATGATAAGGCAATTGCCATAATTGAACCGATACTTTCATTATCAGGAACCACTAAAGAGAAGCTATCTGAGATAAGGGCAATTTTATCAAAATCGGAGACCGGCAATAAAGGGGTAGACGAACTGGAAGAGCTCTTCAACCTCATCGAGAGTGCCGGGGTAACATGTAACACAGAGCTGGATCTTTCACTCGCTAGAGGGCTCAATTATTATACAGGAGCCATATTTGAGGTTAAATCACTTGAGACGGCAATGGGTAGTATTTGCGGAGGCGGAAGATATGACGACCTCACAGGAATATTCGGCCTTAAAGGTGTTTCAGGAGTGGGTATCTCATTTGGTGCAGACAGGATATATGATGTAATATCGGCACTTGACCGGTTCCCAAAAGATGCAGTTGAGGGGACAAAGGTGCTCTTTACAAACATGGGCAAAAGAGAGCTTCTATACACAATTCCCATAGTTAAACAACTTAGGGAGGCGGGTGTCCCGGCAGAAATTTACACAGACGAAGTAAAACTGAAAAAACAGTTTGACTACGCAGAGAAAAAAGGGATTCCATTTCTCGCCATTATTGGTGAGGATGAGGTTACAAACTCTAAGATATCGCTTAAAAATCTCTCTACCGGAGAACAGAAAGTAGTTGATAAACAAGACATTGTTAGACGTTTCAAAAATTAATTTGGAATTAGAATCATTTTACCATATCTTTGCAGTCCAATATCGCGGAGTGGAGCAGTTGGTAGCTCGTCGGGCTCATAACCCGAAGGTCACAGGTTCGAGTCCTGTCTCCGCTACTACCAAAAGTAAGCAGGTCAGTTGACCTGCTTACTTTTGGTAGTAGCAGAGACTTCCTTTTTTACCGCACTTCGTGCGGAAGGAGGCACGCCCTCCAGGTTTACAGCTCTCTTCGGGAGCCAGCCTTCCGGGCGGCCGGCTGTAGCCGGCTCGCCTGCAAGCAGGCGAAAAAATACAGATGTTCTTGTAATATAGGCTGAAAAGATAGCCGGGACACAAACGGGACACCACCAAATCAGATTACCGCTTATAATTCGATTTTTTTCAAAAAGTCACTCACCCCACAAACTTCTACATCATTCTTAAATAAATAGGCGGTTGGTACGGGTGCAACAATAAATGTTTTATCCGGTTGTATAGTCTCTATTGCTCTCCAAAAGCCTTTTGTTACATTAGGAGCTGATGAGGCTTTGCACTCTACTGCTATCGTCCGTTTACCCTTTTCAATAATAAGGTCTAACTCGTCGCCCGTAGCACTACGATAAAAAGAAAATTTGCAATCCCTCAATGAAGAAATGATATTCTCTATTACAAAACCCTCCCATGATGCTCCAAAAACAGGATTCCCCATTAGGGAATTAAAATCGTCTATCTGCAGCAGCCGATGTAATAGCCCGCTATCTCTTACGTAAATTTTGGGAGATTTAACCAAGCGTTTTTTGATGTTTTTTTCAAACGGTGGCAACGAATGGACAATAAAGGTCTGCTCCATCAGATCAATATAACGGCGAATGGTTTGGTATGTTACTCCCAAAGATTCGCCCAGTTTGGACGAATTTAAAAGTTGCCCTTGATTGTGCGCACACATTGTAAGCAGGCGACGAAGCTGCAATGCAGGAATCTTAAAACCAAGTTGCGGAATGTCCCGTTCTACATATGTCCGAAGAAAGTTTTCTCTCCAGAGTACACTTCCCTGATCCGATGATGCAAGATAACTGTCAGGATAGCCACCACGATGCCAGAACTTATTCAATACAAAATTTGTATTCCGTTCAACCTCTTCAATCGTAAACGGAGTGAGTTCAATCAGTCCGACTCTTCCGGCTAACGATTCCGATGTTTTCTGAATTAGGTCTTGCGAGGCTGACCCAAGTAAAATGAATCGTCCCGGACGGCGATTACGGTCTATTTCACTTCGTAATACCGAAAAAAGTTCCGGTACTAACTGAATTTCGTCCAGGCAAATAGTAACATCCTGATTGGCTTGAAAAAATAACATCGGTTCCCGTAACTTATTGAGATCATCCAAATTCTGAAGATCTAAATATAGATAGTTCACTGAATTTTGATAGAGCATCTTCACCAAAGTAGACTTTCCGCATTGTCTCGGACCTAAAATGGTAACCACCGGAAATACATTTAGGTTCTCATTTACAAATGATTCTATATTTCTATCGATTAATTTATGCATATCATAAATGTCATTTCTATTTTACACGAAAATAGCAATAGTATTTTGAACTACCAAAATATAATTCCGTGCACATTTTTTTATTTGATCCGAATAAACACAAATTGAAAGACGTTACGATGCCATTAACACAGGCATTTACGGTCTTTGTCGTAAAATCAGCTTTAATTATCTGGTATTTCCACAATCCAGAGGTCTCAGGATAACACAGCTATAGAAATGTGAAAATTATTTCACACTGTCAAGAATCTTTTATACCTTTATCTCAGGTTTTTAATGGTCTGTTATGGAGACTCTTTCCAATCATAGCCATCATTATCAGAAAGAGAGAAATGATGACGAACTTAAGTTTTACAAAAGTATTTATACAAGTTCCGGGGAGGGTATTTTTCTTACCCGTCCCAATGGTGATATTCTGTCTGCAAATCCAGCTGCTTGCAGGTTACTTGAGAGATCTGAAGATGAGATTGTATCTGTAGGCAGAAATGGCGTAATTAATACTGAAGATCCAAGGCTGCCCGGGATGCTTAAAGAGAGGACTGAAAATGGATTTGTTAAAGGGGAACTTACTTTCAAAAAGAGAGATGGTTCTTTATTTCCCGTTGATTTTACTTCTAATGTTTTTGAATTTGCTCCTGGTGATCTTAGAACTGTTATTATTTTCAGAGATATTTCAGAGCAAAAACATTCAGAGGAGCTTTTAAAGGCAAGTGAGGAAAAATACCGCAGACTATTTGATAACGCTATCGTAGGCGTATTTGTCACTTCTCTTGAGGGGAATTTTCTTTATGTAAACAGAGCTTTTGCAGATATATATGAAACAGAGTCAATTGATAGTTTGATTAATCTGTCTGTTACTCAGACATACACTAACCCTGAGAAGCGAGATCAATATATTGAGCAACTGAGGAGAGATAAATACCTAAAAAACATTGAAAATTCTATCATTACTTTCAAAAACAATATTAAGGATATCATAGTCAGTGTGATAATTGATGATGATAAATTGATAGGCTTTGTCGCCGATAATAGTGAAAGAGTCGCTTTAATGAATCAACTCAGATCAAAAAATGAAAAGCTGCTCCGCCTCAACAGAACTAAAGACAGGTTTTTCTCAATAATATCTCACGATTTAAGAACATCTTTCAGCTCAATACTTGGTTTCTCTGAGATTCTCTCAAGTGAAATTACAGAGTTATCACATGACGATATAAAGGATTATGCCAACAATATTTATCTCTCCTCCAGAAGCACATTTGAATTGCTGGAGAATCTGCTGATCTGGGCCCGTTCTCAAAACGGAGATATCAGGATGAATATCAAAAGGGTTAATATAAGCAATGTTATTAATGAAGTTGCATCTGTAATGTCTCAGACTGCCAGAATAAAGGGTATAACAGTTATTAATGAGACAGATGATAATATATTTCTCTGTGCAGATATGAACTCTATTAAAGTTGTGGTAAGGAACCTTATTTCAAATGCAATTAAATATACCTCAGAAGGAGGTTTGGTTAAAGTTAGCACTCAGATTATCCGGGATAAAGTAATTGTCTCCGTAAAAGATACCGGTAAGGGCATAAGCGAAGTAGTGCTTTCAACATTATTCAGCGAAAATGATAATATATCAGAGCCGGGAACTGCAAATGAAACAGGAACAGGATTTGGATTGATTCTTTGCAAAGAGTTTATTGATTTAAACAGGGGAGAAATTTGGGCTCAAAGCAGCCCCGGTGAAGGTAGTACTTTTAGTTTTGCCTTGCCGCTTTGCCGGGATTGACCTATCTTTGGCATCAAATTAGCCAAATCAATGAAAAGAGGAGATATATCTATCAGAAATGCCTCTCCAGAGGATGTGGAGATGATTTTTGATTTCATCTGCGAACTTGCCGTTTACGAAAAGCTCAGAGATGATGTAACAGCCACAACGGACATTCTTATGGAGTCTCTGTTTGTTAAGAGACAGGCCGAGGTTATTATTGCTGAAGAGGAGGGGAGAGCGCTGGGTTTTGCGCTCTATTTTCACAATTTTTCCACATTCAAAGGCAGAGCTTGTCTCTATCTTGAGGACATATTTGTAAAAGAGGAGCACCGGGGAAGAGGCATAGGCAAGATGCTTTTCAAAAGGCTTGCTCAGATAGCTGTAGAGAGGGGATGTGAAAGGTTTGACTGGGCTGTTCTTGACTGGAACAAACCATCTATTGAATTTTATAAAAGCTTGGGTGCTTTTCCAATGGATGAGTGGACTGTATTTCGTCTTACCGGAGAATCATTAAAAAGGGTAGCAGAAAAATAATAGTTGCTGATAGAAAGAGATGAAAAGAAAAACAATTGCGCTTGTGGCGCACGACAATAGAAAAAAGGACCTTATTGAGTGGGTTGAGTTTAATAAACAGACTCTTTTGAGGCACAATCTTGTATGCACCGGAACAACCGGAAGGATGGTAGAGGCTGCTTTAATTCAGAACAAATCAAAAAATGACCCCTCCCTTAACATAACACTGCTTAAATCTGGTCCGCTAGGTGGCGACCAGCAGCTGGGTGCACTTATATGCGAGGGCAGGGTAGATGTACTGATATTTTTGTGGGACCCAATGCAGCCACAACCACATGATGTGGATGTGAAGGCCCTTTTGAGAATATCAAGCCTCTACAATATTCCCACAGCTACAAACAGATCAACTGCAGATTTTATAATATCTTCCGGATTATTTGAGGAGGAGTATGAACCTAAATTGAAGAGCTTCTCTGAATATCTGGGCAGAAGCGTTGATGTTTAGAGCAGGTTTGCAAAATCAATAGATAAAAGGGAAGACTCTCATGAGTTTTCTCTTTTCTATTTCATCTCCCCTCTGCTCTTTGTGTCTCTTCCAAGTGGAGGCGGCTCTGGGGACCAGGTTTGCTGCTGTCCAGAATGCAAAAAGCGCCCCGGGAAGGGACCAGCATATTAATGCAAAACCGAGCCACTCAATAAGCTCACCCAGGTAGTTTGGCGATGTAACAAATAGGAATCCCCCGCCGTATGGGATGTAATGTGTTCCTGGTTTATCTCCGTTTAGGACTCCCTCTCTTCTCGCTTTTCTGAGTCTTCTGTCTGAATCAATGTTGAGTGCCATTCCTCCAAAGAATAACAATGCTCCAGCTATGAATCTGGGAGAAGCCAGTAATTCCTGCAATTCGCCATAGTAATCCAGAGGAGCATGAGCAAATAGCCACTCACCCTGAAGTACCCCGTTAACAAGGTTAAAAAATACACCCATTGAGATAATTGAGAGAGGCATCCTCCCATTTCCAACAATAAGGTGTGGGTATATAAAAGCCCTGTGCAGGTAGTGAAGCATAAACAGGGAGAAGATTAGCAGATTTCCGCTTTGTGCATCCCTCCCGTACAACAAAAACAGTGTGGCCATTACAATAAAGACAGGAGCCTCCATTAAAAGCCATCCTGCTTTTGAATTAATTGTTATTCCCCATTTTTTGTCCAAAAGTATTCCGTATCCTGCCTCTATGAAGAAGAGTATTATAAACACAGCCAGACCAGTTATGGTCATTGCGGCAATTATAAAATAATATGTTTGTAAATTAAAGAGCATTCGAGAATTTGAATTCTATTTGTACCACTGATGTCTCCCCTTTTTTAGCCTCAAAGAAGGCCCCTTTGTCGGTTTTGCATTTATAATGATCCAGCGTTTCTCCAATTTTACTTTCATGGTTGAAATTAACAGTGAACTCAGAAATAAAACCATCTGATGGTATGGTATCGTGGATTGAATCCAGTGCCCACTCCATATATCTTGCGTTATTTGTATGGTTATTCATATCAATATCCGTGAATTCAACCACCCTGCTTCTGTATAATTTTAGTTCCGTGGGTGAAATAAGTTTTGGCGCAGGTTTTTCTATTGCATTCACGAGATTAACAGATGGGTGATCGTTTCCGATGTGCTGTTCAATCCTCTGTAATCTTCTTGATTCGGTACCAATGATAAGCCATGAGGTTGTGGCAGTTGCTATCTCCTCACCTCCCTCTCCTGTCATAATAAAGTCTCTCAGGCCGAATAGTTTATCGCTCCCTTTATGCCAGGTCTTAAAATAGACCTCCTCCCGCCACTTTGGAACTCTGCGGAAAATAACATGAGATCTGGATAGTACCCAAATAATTCCCTTTTCCATTAAATTATCATAACCAAAGCCCAGTGCATCTGCATGAAGATTAGCCAGCTCTTGCATCATGAGCATCATAGATTGTGGTTTCAGAGCAGCATTCAGATCTGCTTCATAGCTTTTGATTTTATATGTTTCCTGTAAAGATTTCATTAATAGTTTTTTGGTATATTTATTCATAGCAAATGTAGGGAATTCTTGCGGAAAACGATTGGAAAGTATTATCTTTGTATCCCTGTATAACAATCCATAAATTACATTATGAGCACCAAATATGTTTTTGTGATGGGAGGTGTAACCTCTTCCCTAGGGAAGGGCATTATTTCCGCTTCAATAGCTAAGTTACTACAGGCAAGGGGTTTGTCAGTTACAATTCAAAAGTTTGACCCCTATTTAAATGTAGACCCGGGTACACTCAATCCATACGAACATGGTGAGTGTTATGTAACTGAAGATGGTGCCGAAACAGACCTTGATCTGGGGCACTACGAGAGATTTCTCAATGTGCAGACTTCAAAGGCAAATAATGTCACAACAGGCAGAATATACCGCTCTGTTATTGACAAAGAGAGACAGGGTGCATATCTAGGAAAAACCGTTCAGGTTATCCCACATATAACAGATGAAATTAAAAGAAGAATGCTTCTTCTGGGTAAAACCGGAAGGTATGATGTAATCATAACCGAGCTGGGAGGAACTGTAGGTGATATTGAGTCGCTTCCCTTTGTTGAGGCTGTTCGTCAGCTTCAGTGGGAGTTGCCCGATGAAGACTGTATGGTAATACATCTTACTCTTGTTCCATACTTAAGTGCAGCTAAAGAGCTTAAAACCAAGCCAACACAGCACTCTGTCAGAATGCTCCAGCAGAATGGAGTTCATCCGGATGTTATTGTTTGCAGAACTGAACACCCTCTTCCAATGGATATAAGAAGAAAGGTGGCTCTCTTTTGTAATGTAAGACCAAATGCAGTTATTGAATCTATTGATGCTAAAAGCATATACGAGGTTCCACTTACAATGTACAGGGAGAAGCTGGATGAGCTGGCACTAAGAAAATTCAAAATGGATGCCATTGACAAGGCCCCAGAGTTGGATAAATGGAAATCTTTCCTGGAGAGATTATTCAATCCCAAAGAGAGTGTTGAAATTGCACTGGTTGGAAAATATGTTGAATTGCAGGATTCATATAAGTCAATACTGGAATCTTTTATTCACGCCGGAGCACAGAACGAATGCATAGTTAATGTTCACTCCATACACAGTGAATATATCAATGAACAAAATGTTGCCGAGAAACTCTCCGGAATGGATGGTATTCTTGTGGCACCAGGATTTGGTGAAAGGGGTATTGAAGGTAAGATTACTGCTGTAAAATTTGCCAGAGAGAATAAGATTCCTTTCCTCGGTATATGCCTTGGCATGCAAATGGAAGTGATAGAGTATGCAAGGAATGTTATTGGCCTTGAGGATGCAATGACTACAGAGATCAAGACAAATGCAAAGAGTCCTGTTATAGACCTTATGGAGGATCAGAAGTCTATGACAATTAAGGGAGGTACAATGAGGCTTGGTGCCTACTCCTGCTCTATTAAGGAGGGATCTCTTGCACACAGAATATACGGAAAAACAGAGATTTCAGAGAGGCACAGACACAGATACGAGGTTAATGATGTATATGTAGATACTTTTGAAAAAGCCGGACTTATTCCAAGTGGCCGCAACAGTGAAACCGGGCTTGTTGAGATTATGGAGCTTGATAACCATCCGTTTTTCATTGGAGTTCAGTTCCACCCAGAACTTAAAAGTACCCCGGAAAATCCACACCCTCTGTTTGTTGCATTGGTAAAGGCTGCAATTAAAAAGAAATTATCTTAAATTAGCTTAGATGTGCAGGAATCTCCTCATATTATTTTTAGCTCTTCTCACGGTGCTCTCACCAATGACAGCCTCCTGTCAGCAAACAAAGAGCTCTTCATTAAAGGTGAAGGTGCTGGAGAACATCCCTCACGGGACAAACATCTATACGCAGGGTCTTTTTATTGATGGAGATATTCTGTATGAAAGCTCAGGTCAATATGGAAGTTCTTTCTTCAGAAGCGCAAATCTTAAAACAGGACAAACTATAAAGACATTCGCCCTCCAGTCAAATTACTTTGCGGAGGGAGCCGTTATGCTGAATAACAGAATATATCTTCTAACCTGGATGGAGAGAGTTGTTTTTGTTATTGATAAAAATACATTTAAAGAGATAGGCAAACTTAACAATCCCAGAGAGGGATGGGGCCTTACATCAGATGGGACACATCTGATTATGAGCGATGGCACTCATAATTTGTACTTCAATGACCCTATGAATTTTATGACAAAAAAAATTCTTGAGGTAAAACTAAATGGTAAGCCTCTAAAGCAGCTTAATGAACTTGAATGGATTGAGGGAGAAATATGGGCAAATGTCTACATGACAGATACAATAGTCATAATTAATCCTCAAACAGGCAATGTCAGGGCAACCATTAACTGTTCCGGCCTTTTACCGGCATCTCTCAGAAGCCCGAGAACAGATGTTCTCAATGGTATTGCATACGATAAGACAAACAAGCAGGTTTATCTAACCGGTAAATACTGGCCAAGGATGTTCAGAGTCTCTGTTCAGTAATTTTTGTTCCTCATCTCCTCCCCGGTCAACCGCAGCCCCTCCGGAACTTTTCCTCCTCATCCGCTTCGCTTCTTCCGGCGGAGGTTCCTTCGTCCAAAAGGTATCCCTGACCCCCTCCCCAGTCAACCGCAGCCCCTCCGGAACTTTTCCTCCTCATCCGCTTCGCTTCTTCCGGCGGAGGTTCCTTCGTGTCTCGGTTGACCGGGGAGGGGGTGTGGCAATCTTTTCACAGGGTTTAAGGGTTTGCGGCTGAAACTTTGTACTTGTGCCGCTATAACGAACAGATAGAAAACAAGTTATAGCCGTACAAATCAGCCACTGGCCCGCACGGTTCTCCCAAAATCATCTGCCGAATGGCCAACTCTGGCCTGGCGGGCGGGTATCCGCCAAGCCTCACGCCAATTCACCGTCTCCCGCCAAGTTTAAAAGGTGCTTTGCAGTTTATACGGCCGGTTCCCGGCCGGTTATCCGTCATACCCGCACCTCTTTAACGAGAAGATAAATAGTATGTTACAGCCCCACGGATCTGCCGGGGAGTGGGATTCATTAGACTTCTGTTAAGAAAGAGGTTTCTCTGCTCTGATAATGTGTTTTTTCCCTTTAGGGCCACGAAGCCGCTTCACCTCAAACCCCGATTCTCTTAAAGCCCTTTTCACAATTCCCTTTGATGAATATGTTACAAGAATTCCACCAGGTTTCAGGGCTCTGAACAGCTCTTTGAAGATTTCATCACGCCATAATTCCGGTTGAGTTTCAGGAGAAAATGCGTCGTAGTATATGATGTCAATACTCTTACCGGCGATCTTTGGAAATGCATCTTCAAACGAGTTCTCAACTTTTTCAAGTATCATCTTTTCACATAGGGTTGTAATTTCATTCCATGGAGAACTGTGAATGTTTTTGCAGATGGACACAGACTCTTTATTTCCGGGAAAGAGAGATGGGTAATCAAGCAGCTCAGCCTCATCAATCGTAACAGGAAATTTTTCTACAGCAATGTAGTTTATACTATTCATCTGAAGATGATTGTCAAGTTCAATGGCAGTGAGCAGACAGTTGAGACCTGTCCCTAATCCCGCCTCAAGAACAGCAATATCTGACCTTTCGGGATATTTGGAAATGTAATATTTAAGACCCTCACGAATGAAGATGTGCAGACTCTCTGAGAGAGCTCCGTGAACGGAGTGGTAAGATTCGTTGTAATCTTCAAGTGTTAATGTATTGGACCCATCTTCGCTTGTGGTAACTCTTCTTCTCATAGTAAAGTATATATAACGGATGCAAATTTACCTCTTTAACTCTATTTTTTTTATCTTTGCGGGATAGTCAAAGTAAATAAAGATAAAAATCATATAGATGGCACTATTTAATGCTCTGCTAAAAAAGTTCTTTGGAACAAAGGCAGAAAGGGATCTAAAAGAGATCAACCCCTACCTGGCCAAGATTCAGGAGGCATATTCCAGATTCGACAGCCTCTCAAATGACCAGCTGAGGGGAGAGACCGCCAGATTAAAAAAAGTAATTTCTGACAGGATATCTGTTGAGGAGTCAAGAATTTTAGAACTCAAAGGTAAACTTGAGGATGTAATGATAGATGTCTCTGAAAAGGAGGCTCTTGCTACAGAAGTTGATAAAATTACAAAAAGAATTGACGAGAAGATAGAGGAGGTTTTACTTGAAGTTTTACCTGAGGCTTTTGCAATCGTTAAATCAACTGCAAGAAGATTTAAGGAGAATGAGAAACTTGAAGTAACTGCTGCCTCTCTTGACAGAGACATAGCCGCAAAACACGATTATGTGGAGATATCGGGAGACAAAGCAATATGGAAGACAAGCTGGATGGCCGGAGGAAACATGATAAAGTGGGACATGGTCCACTATGATGTTCAGCTGATTGGTGGTGTTGTTCTTCACCAGGGAAAAATTGCCGAGATGGCGACAGGAGAGGGTAAAACACTTGTGGCTACTCTGCCTGTATTTTTGAATGCGCTTGCGGCAAAAGGTGTTCATGTAGTAACTGTAAATGATTATCTCTCCAAAAGAGACTCGGAGTGGATGGGTCCTCTCTACCAGTTCCATGGTTTAAGGGTTGATTGTATTGACAAGCATGAACCAAACAGCGAGGCCAGAAAATATGCTTACAAAGCAGACATCACATTTGGTACAAACAATGAGTTTGGCTTTGACTATCTGAGAGATAATATGGCAATAAATCAGGAGGATCTGGTTCAGAGAAAACATCACTATGCTATTGTGGATGAGGTTGACTCGGTTCTTGTTGACGATGCCAGAACACCCCTGATTATCAGCGGACCTGTCCCAAAAGGAGATGACCAGCAATTTAACGAATACAAACCTTTTGTTGAGAGAATATACAGCGCACAGAGAAATCTGGTTACTCAGCTTCTCAATGAGGCTAAGAAAAAAATCGCTGAGGGAGACGAGACAGAAGGGGGTAAACTATTATTGAGAGCTCATAAAGGATTGCCAAAATACAATCCTCTTATTAAATATCTGAGCGAACCGGGTATTAAACAAATTCTGGGCAAAACAGAGAACTTCTATATGCAGGACAATAACAAGCAGATGCATATAGTAACAGACGATCTCTATTTTATTATTGAGGAGAAGCAGAAATCTGTAGAACTGACTGATAAAGGGCACGAACTCATTTCAAAAAGTGTGAGTGACAGCAAATTCTTTATCCTGCCTGATATTGGATCTGAAGTAGCCGAGCTTGACAAGAGGGAGATGAGTCCGGAAGATAAGCTTGCAGCAAAGGATTCCCTTCTTGCGGATTATGCAATCAAGAGCGAAAGAGTCCATACGGTTAATCAGCTCCTTAAGGCATACACAATGTTTGAGAAAGATGTTGAGTATGTTGTTTTAGATAACAAAATAAAAATTGTAGACGAGCAGACAGGCCGTATCCTCGAGGGAAGAAGATATTCAGATGGATTGCACCAGGCAATTGAGGCAAAGGAGATGGTTAAAGTAGAGGCAGCAACACAGACCTTTGCAACTATTACCCTTCAGAATTACTTCAGGATGTACCATAAGCTTGCCGGTATGACCGGTACTGCTGAGACAGAGGCAGGTGAGTTCTGGTCAATTTACAAACTGGATGTAGTTGTTATTCCTACAAACAGGCCAATAACCAGAAAGGATCAAGATGACCTTATTTACAAAACAAAACGGGAGAAATATAACGCCGTAATTGAGGAGATTGTTAATCTCACAAAGGCAGGCAGACCTGTTCTTGTGGGAACAACATCAGTTGAGGTATCTGAGCTCCTGAGCAGGATGTTAAAGATACGAGGCATTAAGCATAATGTCCTCAATGCAAAGCAGCACGCCAGAGAGGCAGAAATTGTCGCAGAGGCGGGTCAGCCATCGGCAGTGACCATAGCAACAAATATGGCCGGTAGGGGAACCGATATTAAACTCGGCCCAGGGGTTAAGGATGCAGGTGGACTTGCAATTATTGGAACTGAGAGACACGACTCAAGACGGGTTGACAGACAGCTGAGGGGACGTGCGGGAAGACAGGGTGATCCGGGAACTTCAAGTTTCTTTGTATCTCTTGAGGATGATCTTATGCGTCTGTTTGGCTCTGAAAGAATAGCTGGGCTGGTTGACAGAATGGGGCTTAAAGAGGGAGAGGTTCTTCAACACTCAATGCTTTCAAAATCAATTGAAAGAGCACAAAAGAAGGTTGAGGAGAATAACTTTGGAATCAGAAAGAGGCTGCTTGAGTACGACGATGTTATGAACTCTCAGAGAGAGGTTATATATACAAGAAGGAAAAATGCTTTAAATGGCGAGAGGATTGATGTGGATGTTATAAATATGATTAACGACTACTGCGAATCTCTTGTAGCAACACACCATGGTAACTCAGATTACGAAACATTCTCACTGGATGTTATACGACAGCTGTCAATAGAGCCCGGAGTTGACGAAACAACATACAATAAAGAGTCTCTGAATGTAGTTACAGATGCATTTATTGACAATGTTATGCAGGTATACAAACGCAGGGTTGATTCGCTTGTTGAGAGGGCCTGGCCAATAATGAAGCAGATATATGAGACTCAGAGTGCGACTTTTGAAAATATCGCTGTTCCTGTAAGCGATGGAAACAAAATTATGCAGTTAGTTGTTAATCTTAAAAAGGCATATGACAGCAATGGAAAGGAGCTGGGAAAGGCTCTCAACAAGATGATCACTCTGCTTATGATTGATGAACACTGGAAAGAGCACCTGAGAGAGATGGATGATCTTAAACAGTCTGTTCAAAATGCAACATACGAACAAAAGGATCCTCTTCTGATTTATAAATTTGAGAGTTTCCAGCTATTCAAAGGAGTTCTGGACAAAGTTAGCCGGGATGTACTTGCATTCCTGCTCAAGTCTCAGATTCCTCTTTCAGAAAAACGCGAACCTGTAAGTCTGAGAGAGGAGCAGAAGAGAAAGACAGACCTCAGCAGAATGCAGACATCAAGACAGGATTTGGCAGCCTCCTCCGGAGAGCCAAAAACTCAGGCTCCGGTTCATGTAGAGAAGAGAGTGGGCAGAAATGACCCTTGTCCTTGCGGAAGTGGTAAAAAGTTTAAGAATTGCCACGGTGCCAATAGTTAGTGTTAAATTTAAAAATTAGTCCAATGTTTGATTTAATAGTTATCGGTTCCGGCCCGGGCGGCTATGTTGCAGCAATCAGAGCATCCCAGCTGGGAATGAATACCGCAGTAATTGAGAGAAGTGAACTTGGAGGAATCTGTCTAAACTGGGGTTGTATTCCCACAAAAGCTCTTCTTAAGAGTGTACAGGCCCTCCATTACGCTACGCACTCAGCCGATTATGGTTTTGAGATAGAGGGTAATGTAAAGGCAGACCTGACAAAAATAGTTGAGAGGAGCAGGGGAGTCTCTGCCAATATGAGCAAGGGGATTGAATATCTCTTTAAGAAGAATAAAATTACTGTTATACAGGGTCATGGTAAGATTCTGGCAGCGGGAAAGGTTGAAGTTACCGCAAACGATGGTTCCAAATCAGAGGTTGAGGCCGGAAATATAATAATAGCAACAGGAGCAAGAGCAAACTCACTCCCTTTTGCTCCAATTGACGGTAAAAAAATTATCTCATACAGGCAGGCACTTGTCCCTGAAAAACTTCCGGCAAGTATGGCTGTAATTGGTTCCGGAGCAATTGGAAGTGAACTGGCCTATTTCTACCGCTCAATGGGTTCTGAAGTCCATCTTGTTGAATATCTTGACAATATTGTTCCACTGGAGGATGAAGAGGTTTCAGCTCAGCTTAGCAGATCATTCAGAAAGATGGGTATTAAAGTAATGGTCTCCTCTCAGGTTAAATCTGTAGATACATCAGGAGAACTATGCAAACTAACTGTTGTGACTAAAAAGGGAGAGGTTATAGTTGAGGCTGAGCAGGTTCTTTCAGCAGTTGGTGTAATACCTAATATTGAAAACCTTGGACTCGAAGAGCTGGGAATTAAAACTGAAAGAGGAAAAATAACGGTTGATTCAGCCTACATGACAAATGTAGAGGGGGTTTATGCTATAGGAGATGTTATTGCGACACCTGCCCTTGCGCATGTGGCCTCCGCAGAGGGCATAAACTGTGTTGAACATATTGCAGGACTAAACCCACCTTCAGTTAACTACGGTAATATTCCGGGGTGTACCTACACTACTCCTGAAATTGCCTCTGTTGGGATTACTGAAAAAGCTGCAAAGGAGAAGGGGCTGGATATTAAAGTTGGTAAATTCCCATTTACCGCCTCCGGGAAAGCAGCAGCAGCAGGCGATAAGGATGGTTTTATCAAACTGATTATTGATGCTCAGTCTGACAAGGTTTTAGGTGCGCACTTCATTGGTGCAAATGTTACTGAGATGATTTCCGGAGTTGTAGTGGCACGCAATTTGGGAGTTACTGCCCGTGATTTAATTCATTCAGTACACCCTCACCCGACTATGAGTGAAGCTATAATGGAGGCTGCCGCAGCATCTCACGGAGAGGTGATACATATTTAAATATTTGTTTTATGGCAAAAAACGAAGTAGTTCCCCAGATTAATGAGGTAAACAGAATTGCCGGCGGAACCGAATTGAGAGGTACACTGGTGACAACCAGCGATATCAGAATTGATGGTTTTTTTGAAGGTAAGATTCAGACAAGGGGTAAGGTTGTAATTGGAGACAACGCCCAGTTTATCGGAGACCTCTTTTGCGGCAGTGCCGATATTTGGGGAAGGATGGAGGGTAATCTTGTTACCGGCCATCAGGCAGGCTTCAAAAGCAAAGCAAAATTTGAGGGGGCTCTTCAGTGCAACAGAATCTCTATTGAGGATGGAGCCACATTTAACGGAACTTGCAGAATGATAACAGAGGATGAGTACAACCAGATGGTTGAAAAATACAACAGTTCTGCAAGGAAAAGTAAATAAACAGTTACGAAAAAAAAAGAGAGGCTTACTTAATTGAGCCTCTCTTTTATTTTATAATTATTTCTCTCTGAACTATTTCTTGATACCAGCTCACCCAGAAAGCCCGCCAGAAACAGTTGCATACCTATTATCAGAGCAACAAGGGATATGTAAAAGAGAGGCTGGTCAGTTACCTGTCTGAATTTTAGTCCGCTAGCCTGAGAAATAAGTTTGTCTGCCACAAGGTAAACAGCTGTAACAAACCCAAAGAAAAATGTAAGTGTCCCAAAGGTGCCAAAAAAATGCATTGGTCTTTTTCCAAATTTTGAGAGGAACCAGAGGGTTATAAGATCCAGGAATCCGTTTACAAATCTGTCCATTCCAAATTTGCTTTTACCAAACTTCCTTGCCTGGTGCTTTACAACCTTCTCTCCAATATTTCTGAAGCCTGCAATCTTTGCCAGATAAGGGATGTATCTGTGCATCTCACCATATACCTCAATGTTTTTTACAACCTCTTTGCGGTAGGCTTTTAATCCGCAGTTCATATCGTGCAATTTAAGGCCCGTAACCCTTCTTGCTACTCTGTTGTATATTTTTGAAGGTATATTCTTTGCAAGTTTGTTGTCTTTTCTTCTCTTTTTCCATCCGGATACAAGATCGTAGCCCTGGTTAACAATCATCTCGTATAACTCAGGAATCTCTTCTGGATTATCCTGTAAATCGGCATCCATTGTAACAACCACATCGCCTTTAGCAGCCTCAAAGCCAACGAAAAGGGCCGGCGATTTACCATAGTTTCTGCTGAATCGTATGGCAGAGATTGTTCTGTATTGTGAGGATTCTCTCTTTATTACCTCCCAGGAGTTATCTGTGCTACCATCGTCAACAAGGATGATCTCATAAGCCAGTTTTTGAGAAGATAAAGCTCTTTCAATCCAGGAGAGAAGTTCGGGAATTGATTCCTCTTCGTTGTAAAGCGATATGACTATTGATAAATCCATTATTGAAGAAAAATTTAAATATTACTGGGCAAACATATCACCCTTTTTTGTGTAATTCGCAACGATTGCAGAGACAATAAGACCAAAGATAGTATAGTATATAAGTGAAAAAACAAATGCAAGCTTTGGAAGATGCTCCATGACTCCAAAAATTGCCTCTGCTCCTTCAGGGTTTGATGACTCCATTGTTTGTGCAACCATCTCCATTTGCGATGTAGTTGCTTCAGGAAAGAGGAATCCCATATGAAGGAAAAGATAGGCTGCACATATTACAGAAGAGAGCAGGCAAAGAATTGCGCCAAAATTGAACCCCTGTTTAAAAGTAAAGGTTTCAAAATGTTTGCTGTAATCTTTTATGAAATAGTATACCAGATAAATGCTGAGTACCAGCTTAACAATCCAGATTAAAATTCCAATAAAACCTGGCATTTGTGGGAAAACAGCCTGTAAAAGAGTTGCCAAAATGGTAACCAGTGCAAGGATTAGTGCGTTCTGGGCAGCTATGCTCCATTTATTGCTTTGCATAATTTGTTAGATGTTAGGTTTTTGTAAAATTAGTGGTGATTTCAAATTTAGATAAAATTCAGCACTATCCAAAAATAATGAGGATTAGAAAAATATGTTTAAATTTGCGAGATTATTTTGAGACCATACATATTTATTATGATAAACATTACTTTCCCGGACGGCAGCGTTAGGCAGTACCCAAAAGGAGCTACTCCTCTGGATATTGCAAACGGCATCAGCCCAAGACTGGCGGCTGAGGTGCTTGCAGCATCCGTTAATTCTAAGGTTGTGGAGATAACAAGACCCATCAACGAGGATGCTACAATCAAACTGCACAAATGGGAGGATCAGGAGGCAAAAAGTACCTTCTGGCACTCCTCCTCTCACCTTATGGCTGAGGCTCTTGAACTTCTTTATCCAGGTATTAAATTCGGAATAGGTCCATCAATTGAGACCGGATTTTATTACGATGTAGACACGGGAGATAAGAGCATTACGGAGGGTGATCTTAAGAGGATTGAGGAAAAGATGCTGGAGCTTGCAAGAGAAAAGCAGCACTTTGTAAGGAGAGAGGTTAGCAAGGAGGAGGCAATGAAAACCTACTCTGAGAAGGGTGACCAATACAAGTGCGAACTCATAAAAGACCTGGAGGATGGCACAATATCATTTTATACTAACGGTACCTTTACTGATTTATGCAGAGGACCCCACTTAGGTGATACATCTGTAATTAAAGCTGTTAAACTTACATCTATAGCAGGTGCATACTGGAGAGGAAATGAGAATAACAAGATGCTTACCCGTATTTACGGAGTGACATTTCCTCAGAAAAAGATGCTTGACGAGTATCTTCTGATGCTGGAGGAGGCTAAGAAGAGAGACCACAGAAAACTTGGAAAGGAACTTGAACTGTTTGCCTTTTCCCAGAGAGTAGGACAGGGATTGCCTTTATGGCTTCCAAAAGGTGCTATGCTTCGTGAAAGGCTGGAGAATTTCCTTAAGAAGGTTCAGAAAGAACACGGTTACCTCCCTGTTATGACTCCTCATATAGGGCAAAAGGAGCTATATGTTACCTCCGGTCACTATGCAAAATATGGCAAAGATTCCTTTCAGCCAATACACACACCACAGGAGGGAGAGGAGTTTCTTCTTAAACCAATGAATTGTCCTCACCATTGTGAGATATATAAAACCAAGCCAAGATCCTACAAGGATATGCCTTTGCGTCTGGCCGAGTTTGGAACAGTATACAGATATGAGCAGAGCGGTGAGCTTCACGGACTAACCAGGGTTAGAGGATTTACACAGGATGATGCCCATATATTCTGTCGTCCTGATCAGTTAAAAGAGGAGTTCATAAAAGTAATTGATATTGTCCTTTACATATTCAGAACCCTTGATTTTAAGGATTACACAGCTCAGATATCACTGAGGGATCCGGAAAACAGAGAGAAGTATATTGGATCCGATGAAAACTGGGAGAAGGCCGAGAGTGCAATTATTGAAGCTGCCAGAGAGAAGGGTCTGAATACAGTTGTTGAACTGGGCGAGGCTGCATTCTACGGACCAAAGCTTGATTTTATGGTAAGAGATGCTATTGGAAGAAAGTGGCAACTGGGTACAATTCAGGTGGATTACAACCTTCCGGAGAGATTTGAGCTGGAGTATGTTGGTGCTGATGACAAAAAGCACAGACCTGTAATGATTCACAGAGCGCCATTTGGATCAATGGAGAGATTCATAGCGGTTCTTATTGAACATACAGGAGGAAAATTCCCGCTTTGGCTATCGCCAGAGCAGGCAGTGATCCTTCCTGTAAGTGAAAAATATAATGATTACTCCAAAAAAGTTGCAGATTTTCTAAATAATGCCGATATTCGCGCCTCAATTGACGATCGTAACGAAACTATCGGCAAGAAAATCAGGGAGAATGAGCTCAAGAGGGTTCCATTCCTCCTTATTGTTGGTGAAAAGGAGGCAGAGAGTGGCACAATTTCTGTCAGGAAGCAGGGAGATGGAGATAAGGGTGCAATGAGTATGGAGGAGTTCAGGCAACTGATTGAGAGTGAGATAAAAAGACAAATTGAGTAATAACTAAAATAGGAGGACAAATTTATCGCTACACCTTTTAAACCTCGGCCGGGCGGATTCAAACCGAATTCGCAATCATCGGGACCAAGAAGAGATGCCCACGGAAGGTATCCAAACAGCGGCCCGAAAAGAGATGACGGACCACGCGTAAACAATGAAATTTCGGCACCAAATGTTAGGGTTGTCGGAGATAACGTTGAGAATCAGGGAGTAGTTTCACTGAGAGAGGCGTTGGCAATGGCAGAGGCGCTGGAACTTGACCTTGTTGAGATTTCACCAAATGCAGACCCTCCGGTTTGCAAGATTATTGACTACCAGAAGTTCATCTACCAGCAAAAGAAAAAGGCAAAGGAGATGAAGGCTAATGCCAGTAAGATAGTTATTAAGGAGATAAGATTCGGACCAAATACAGACGAACATGACTATCAGTTTAAACTGAAACATGCTCAGTCTTTCCTGGAAGAGGGTTCCAAAGTTAAAGCTTATGTTTTCTTCAAAGGAAGGTCAATACTCTTTTCTCAGCAGGGGGAAAAATTGCTTCTTAGATTTGCTCTTGAACTTGAAGAGTACGGTAAAGCAGAACAGCTTCCAAAACTGGAGGGTAAGAGGATGATTATGATGCTCTCGCCTTCTAAGAAAAAATAGAGAATTTATTTATAAACTTTAAAATAAAGACAATGCCCAAAATTAAAACCAACTCCGGTGCCAAAAAGCGTTTTCAGCTTACCGGATCGGGGAAAATCAAGAGAAAACACGCTTATAAAAGCCACATTCTCACCAAAAAGACAACTAAGCAAAAGAGAAATTTGACCTACTCGGCTCTTGTTTCAACATCAGACGAGAAGAGAATCAAAGCATTACTTGTTGCATAGTACAATTTATTAACCAGGATGCACAGCAGAGAAAGTTTCTCATAGGAGGAGAGCGCTGACATTCGCAAAACAAAAAAGAGATGCCAAGATCGGTAAATTCGGTAGCTTCCAGAGCTCGCCGTAAAAAAATTCTTAAGCTCACCAGAGGTAATTTCCTCGCAAGAGCAAACGTGTGGACCGTAGCTAAAAACACGTACGAAAAAGGTTTAACATACGCATATCGCGACCGTAAAACCAAAAAGCGCAATTTCCGCGCACTATGGATTCAAAGGATAAATGCAGCAGCAAGAGAGCACGGAATGAACTACTCACAGTTCATTGGCAAACTTGCAAAGAACAATGTAGGTCTTAACCGCAAAGTTCTTGCAGATCTCGCTATGAACAATCCACAGGCATTTGAAGCCATCATCAACTCTGTAAAATAGTAGAGCCTTGAATATAAAAAACATAATAAGTAACAAGTGGTTCAGATTTTCAATCTGGGCCATCTTATACTTATTGTGGGTCATATGGTTTGGTAACTGGTGGTTCTTGCTTGGTCTGGCTGTGATATTTGATTTATTTATCACAAAAAAGGTTAAGTGGGCCTTCTGGAAAAAAAGATACAAAAAGGGAGAGAAAAGAAATGGCTGGCTTGACTGGCTGGATGCAATTATTTTTGCTCTTGTGGTCTCCACATTTATTAAAGCCTTCTTTTTTGAGTCTTATATGATTCCAACCTCTTCAATGGAGAGGTCTCTGTTAACCGGTGACTACCTGTTTGTAAGCAAACTAAGGTACGGTCCAAAGGTTTCTCAGACACCAATCTCCTTTCCGCTGGTTCACAATGTGATGCCGGTTACAGGAGGAGAGTCTTATGTTGAGTGGATTTCAAATCCATACAGAAGACTTAGAGGGATTACCTCAGTGAAGCGTGATGATATAGTTGTCTTTAACTTCCCTCACGGAGACACTGTTCTCAAAGGGGCACCAACGGATGACTATTACACTCATGTCAGACTTAACGGCAGGGAGTATACACATAAAATGTACGGTCCTGTAGTTGTCAGACCTGATGACAAAAAAGATCACTATGTAAAGAGGTGTGTTGCCATAGCCGGCGATTCACTTCAGATAGTGAACGGAAAGGTAATTGTTAACGGGACTCCTCAGCCGGATTACCCGGGTATACAAAGTACCTATACCGTTTTTACTAACGGAACACAAATTAACCAAAGGATATTTGACCAGCTTGAGCTGAATACCGGAGAGATTTATTTTGATGCATCAATGCCGGGCTACCTCTCGCTTCCATTAAACGAGAAAGAGGTTGGTACCATCTCCTCTCTTGCCAATGTAGCAGAGGTGAGACCTAACATTGATATTTACCCGCCGGATTTTCCGGACTCTCCGCTTCTTATCTTCCCTTTTAAAGATACATTTAAATGGACAAAAGATAATTATGGACCATTATGGATTCCAAAAGCCGGTGTAACAGTTAAACTGGATCAAGAGAACCTTCCTCTCTACAGCAGAATTATTTCTGCATATGAAAAGAACACCCTTGAGGTAAAGGATGGACAAATTTTCATTAACGGAGCAGAGGCAGATTCATACACATTTAAGATGGATTATTACTTTATGATGGGTGATAACAGACACAACTCCCTGGATTCAAGGTACTGGGGTTTTGTTCCGGAGTCACATGTCGTGGGTACACCTTCGGTTATATGGTTTTCCAAGGATAACAACAAGTCTTTCCCTAAGAATATCAGGTGGAAGAGGATTTTTAAATTTGTGTAAATATTTTGGAATATATAAAAAGATTCACGATATTTGCAACGCTTAAAAAGGGCACATCAAGAAATTATAAAAAGTATATATAAGAGATGGCAAGAGTTTGTCAAGTTACAGGAAAAAAGAGAATGATAGGAAACAATGTTTCCCACTCTAAGCGCCGTACAAAGCGCGAGTTTGCCCCAAACCTCCAGAACAAGCGTTTTTGGCTGGAAGAGGAGCAGAGATTCGTAACTCTCAAGGTTTCGGCCGCAGGGATGCGTACAATTAATAAAAACGGTCTGAGCGCTGTGCTCAAGAAATCAAAGGCCAATGGTTTAATTAAACTTGTTTAATACTGAATTAAGATGGCAAAAAAGTCAAATAAAAACAGAATACAGGTTATTCTTGAGTGCACAGAGCAGAGAGAGAGCGGTATCCCCGGAATTTCCAGGTATATCACTACCAAGAATAAGAAGAACACTACTCAGCGCCTGGAGCGCAAGAAGTATAATCCTTTCCTTAAAAAGGTAACTTTACACCGCGAGATTAAATAATATTTAAAAATTTTCAGAAATGGCAAAGAAAGCAGTTGCATCATTCGGCGGCGGAAAAGGAGCATCAAAGTCAAAAGTTAAGTGCATCCGTATGGTAAAATCTACCCGTGGCGCTTATGCCTTCCTAGAGGAGATGGTTCCAACCGAGGCAGCAAAAGAGTTCTTCGAAAAGAAATAACTCATTTTTATAAAAGAATCAAGGGCAGTTCAAAACAATTGAACTGCCCTTTTTATCTTATCTTTTTTATAAGCAATATGTCACATATCTCTTTTTTATCCTTGTAAGTTATATCAGTACTTAATTTATCAACTATTGAAACAGCATATTTGTTCAAAAAATCACCATCATAAGAGGAGATGTATTGCTGAGTCTTAAATCCTTGAGATATCTCTGCCAACTTTAGCATGCTATTGATAATATCAATATTTGCAAATATTTCTATTGTCTCATAAGGAGCCGGAATATACCACATTTTTGAATTTTCTACAGTCTTCATTTCAATAAATGAGTCAGATAATCCGGATAATTTATTGATTGAAAGGCACCATTTAAGTGCAGGAAAGTTAGCAAGCAGGGTGTTTTGAGTTTTTACATAGTTTTCTAGAGCAGCACAATTATATAACCCATCGGAGAGGTTATCAGAAGGAGTGTCTGAGTATTCCAAACTCCATAAAGTTTTATTTGAAATTCCATAAACAACTGAACAATACTCGGAACTTCCACTTTGATCTGTCAATGGAATACCAATTTTATTATCAAGCCTATATACTACTCCAACAGGATTAGTATTATTATCATTATAATACAAATCTCCAATTACAAAACCTTCATGAGACAGAAAGAGACCATCTTTTTGCTGGTAAATATTATTTTCATTTGAAATATTCTTCCAGTTAGGCAGATTCTTTAGAGACAGTGGTAGCGGACCATGGAAGTAGTTAAAAAAGAGTTGGAGATACTCTAATTTTTTTAATGTTGCAATTTGTACCGGAATTTTCCCTGAAAGATTATTAGCTCCTAATCCAAGGATTTTAAGGTTTTTTAAATCAGCTATCATAGGAGAGATCTCCCCTGAGAGTTCGTTATTATCTAAAGCTAAATGTTTAATAGAGTATAGACTCCATAATTGAGACGGAATATTCCCATACAGCCCGCAAAATCTCATGGATAATAGCTGAAGATCAGATAACAAGGCGATTTCTGTAGGAATAGTTGAGTTAATTTGGATGTTGTCTAAGGCCAGCTCCTTTAGTTTTGTCATACCAATACATGCTTTTTTTAAATCAAAAACAAACTTGTTATTGCTGAGTGACAATGTTTCTAGTTCTCTGAGCTGATAAAGTTCATCAGGAAATTTCTCCTCGAAATGGTTATTGCTGATGATGAGCTCTTTTAATTTATACAGTTTTGAAATGGAAGAAGGTAGTTCTCCTCCCAATTCATTGGACCAAAGTTTTAAAGAAGTTAATTCTGTTAGACCAGATATTTCAACTGGTATTGTGCCTTTAAGATTGTTATTTGACAGATCAATTTTAACTACATCAACTCCGTTTGTCTCAAGTCCATACCACTCCCGAAATGGTTTCTCACTATTCCAATTGGTGTTATTCCTCCAGTTGTCACCATTGGTTGATTTATATATTGCACTTAATATTCTCTTGAGTTTGAGCCTTTTGGTTGACTGTCTAAGGATAACTGTATCAATCGGGATGTTGTAATTATCTGAAAATATAACTTTGGCCTCTCTCTCAATATCCATACTTAAAGGAGCTATTAATAACGAATATTTTATTTCAGTGAGAGCTTTTGTTGGCTGAAGTTCTATCCATCCGCCACCACCGTCAATTGTCATACTGCAACTTTTATTAGTTTTAACGGGAATTTCCACTAAAGCACCATATTCCGAGCACTCAATTATAGTGTCCGTTATTAAAAAAATAGTTGCTGCCTCCTGGTGAACACTAATTTGTTTTTCTATATCACCAGCTCTTATGCTTATGATGTGAGATCTCTCTTTATCAAGTTCGTTAATTTTAATATCGATTTTAACCACAGAGCTACCTCCATCTCCAGAAGAGGGATTGACACTTAGCCATTCCGGAAGATCACTCTCGATACTCCATTTGTAATTACTCGTTAAAATAACTTCACCGGTATAATTACCGGGGCCGGTTTCAATTAATTCATTACTAATGTTTAGAATAAAGGAAATTGGTTTGGTCGTACAACTGTTTAGCAGCACACAAACGAGATATAGTATAAATGAGTTTTTTATGATTTTATTCATAGTCTCAATAAATAGCTGGCGTGAAATGATAGTATTGATTGGTCGTAAGAGCCATAATATGAATATCTGCAACTAATACCAATTTTTTCAATAAAGAGATATCCTAAACCAAACATAAGACCAAATCCATTGAACCCTCCTAATGTTTGACTTAACCCCATTTCAGTCATGATTCCGGAAAAGGGGGTGTATGTTGCAGAAAGACGAAGATTATAGAATACTTTATTTACAATATTGTTATTAGATGTTTGTTGATATCTCACATTAAACCGGCTTATTCCAGCGGCTGATGATATATATATCTTACGACTTAAATGATAATTTGCTAAAAACTCAAGGGAGATGCCTGAATTTTTCACATGAGAATCGTTATTATATGCTACAACCCCATATCCTGCTCCAATCCCTATTTCCCACAATGCTTTCTTTTTCACCGCTGGATTTTTTATGTTTTTAGTAAGGTTATTATGTACTAATTTAGAATTACTATCCGTTAAAGGTTTAGTGTTTAGTTCATGTAAATTCCTAGTGATTGTTTTAATATTGTATAGGAAATTTAAATCATCAATAATACCATTTTTTTTGAATTTTAATAAAATTAAGCCTTCAGATTCCGCAGCAGAGAACTTTAACCTTGATGAATTATAGAGGCTGTCAAATGCTAAGACCTTAAATGGCATTTTCTTCCATATATTCATAAGTTTTTGCTTTGTATAATCGTCAAATATTTGATCAGGAAATATAGGATTATCGCCTGTGTTGAACGCCTTGTTTAACTCATTGGTAACAATGGTCAAATTTGCTTTTTTAATAAATAAATTTAAATCTGAAGATATTGTACTATGTTGAGAGTAGACAGTAGAATGATATCCAATCAACAATAAAAACACAATTGAATATTTGAGTTGATGCATGAATAGAATAACATAAATTCACAACTGCAATATAATAATTGTAATAATTAAAAATGCTATTTTTGTTTAAAAATTTGTAATAACTATGTGTATTAACGCTAAGTACCCTGAAATTAATGAACTAATCAGGATTGTTGAACAGCGTTACGGGGCAAAAATCAAGACAACGGTTGATTTTAACTGTCTCTCTGCAGAAATCTCCTTTGCTACAAAAAGAGTTATTAGTTCTTCAACTCTAAAAAGGATATGGGGATATGTTGATTACAACTTTACGCCAAGGGAGACAACACTTGATGTGCTTACAAAATATGTTGGGTTTTCTGACTATGTTAATTTTACAGAGACCATTAAAAAGAGAGGGTGTAATACATCAATGTTTATAACTGAATGTAAACTTGATTCTTTGTCTATAAATTTTGATGCCAAGATTAAAATTACATGGTTTCCCAATAGATTGGTAATTTTTAGAAATATTGGGAATAACTCTTTTATCGTTGATAAATCTGTAAATTCCAAACTTCAGGAAGGAGATATCTGTGAAATAGATGCTTTTACAAAGGGGCACCCGCTGTTTATCTCTAACATTAAAAGAGGTGAAAGTGATTTAATGGGATTTATTGCTGGAAGAGAGAAGGGGCTGGAAGAGGTTAGTATCATAAGATAATTTATGGATGAAAATTCTGTTTCCGGATTTATTGATTATCATCAAGGGGTTAGCAAATCCTTCTCTCAAAAGGATTGTTACAAACTAGTAAAGCTCTTAAACAAAGGGGCAGGCTACTCATGTATTTCACTTTGCCGTAGAAACGGAAAGCTTTTTGCAGCCAAATCCATTAAGCCTGAATTTAAAAATAATCCAATTTACGCTTCGCTATTGGAAAAAGAGTATGATATAACCTTCTCTCTTGATCACCCCAATATCTGTAAAACTTATGATTACACTTTTATTGAAGAGCTAGGTGTTTCAATCATAATGGAGTATGTAGACGGCCTTACGCTCAGAGATTGGTATGAGAGTGACAGTATTGATGAAAAATTTTTATTCAAATTCCTCTCAGAGATATGCAGTGCAATGGAATACTGTCATAAAAGACAGATAATTCATAGAGATATTAAACCTGAAAATATAATTATTACCAATAATGGTAATAATGTTAAACTTATTGACTTTGGCTTCTCTGATTCGGATTCATTTGAATTATTAAAAAATCCTGCAGGGACAAAATACTACGCCTCTCCAGAACAGCTGAGAGGAGAGATATTGGATCAAAGATCTGACATATATTCACTTGGGATAACATTATCATCCATTACTTCACAAAAGAGATATCATGCTGTTTTTAGAAAGGTTATCAAGGGATGTGTCTCTCCTGATAAAGAGAGAAGATTTTCAAGTGTGACGCAGATCTCTTCCATCATTGAAAGCTATAATAAGACCCGTAGACACGGCAATAATATTATCGCATCTACTTTACAAACCATTCTCGTTATTATTTCCATTGTTGTTTTTTATATTTTCTACAGTAACCTCACGCACAATAACAAAGAGAGCTCCTTTCCAGAAAATGCGATTATTACCAGAAAAGATTCAATTGCAGGTATTTCGAATACTATATCAGAAAATAATCTTAAAGAGTTTAATCTGAAAGGAAGCCATTCGGTTTCAGAATTAAGTGTGGCGGAAACCTATTTTGAGTGCTACAAAAAAATTGATGAGTATCTTAATAAATTTTCAGAAACTTTAAGAGAAAGGTATGATGTAAATATAGAGGAGAAGATTCCAAATTTCTCAAGGGATAGTATAAAAGCTTCAGAAGAGATGAATATTATCATAAAGAGGTTATACAGCATATTCCCCTCAGGAGCTGGTAATAGTTTTTCCGAATATATTGAGAGAAGCAGCTCATGGGCCGCACTGGCTTTGAATAAGACAATTAATAGTTTCAGAGCCGATTATTATACCGCTTTTGCAAATAAAATATCCGATAGCTATAATAAGTCGGAAGAAATAAATCAATTTTCATCACCCCATGATTGGTACAATTATAAATATCCTTCAGTGGCCAAGTATAATCTGGAACAGATTATGTTTCACTTCTGAACCTGATTGAACCTTTGTTTTCGCACAATTGCAAAAGTAGTTATTAATTTTTGCTTAAATTTCGTAATTCCTGGATTATACCATTACAATATTTACTGAAGATAAATAAGTAAACTAAATACCAGATGAAAAAGTCATTACTAATTTTATTAGTCTTGATAGGCTTTGGACTAAGTGCGGGTGCACAGGATGCTATAACTATCCCTGAAGGTGCGCAGATACAATCATTGCGCAATGATGGGAAATCGGAATTGTATATACGGGGCTGTGATGACGGATTGAGACTGGACGATATGAATAACTTGTATGGTGATTATTGGCGTTTCTATTTAGTCGGTACGGTTAGCAGCCTCTTGGATGTCACAGTAAAACCTTATGCTACGACGCAAAAAATAGCACTGAGAAAAGGCTGTGGGTATGTAGCACGCTACAATAATGGTGGCGGTGATATTTTTGTCCGCATTTACATTACAGAAATGGTGGTCAATAAGTCAGATGAAATTATCGGGGCAACTATTCTTTATCAAACAGGTTATCTAAGCCGAGATGAGATAGAGCGGGCAAGAGTGGAAAGAGAGGAGAGGGAAGCCTCCAAGATATTTTGGAACGGTGATGCAGTACCCTACCCCTTATTGCGTAAAACATTACTTGCTAAGTTTGACTCCGATAATGACGGTAAGATAAGCCGATTGGAGGCATCTAAAGAGACCTCTCTTGTAATTAACACAAAGGAGTATATGAGGATTGATCAAACCGGAATCGGCAATTTAACGGGATTAACCTCACTTATATTTAATAAAGCGAATATATACGGAGAGATTATCCTAGCTTTACCCAATCTGCGGCGGTTTACTATAGTTGATAATGAACACGGAGTAAAGAGCATTGATTTATCAGGCTGCGTAAATCTGGATACCGTAACAATCTCTAAACTATCTATAGATAATATAAACCTGAGAAATTGCAAGAAACTGAGACATTTGGAATTTACCTCACAATATTATAGTTATATTAACGAGCAATTGAATATATCCGGCTGCACAGCTTTAGAGGAAATTATCAGCTACTTTTGTGTGCGAGGTAAGGTGTTGAATGCTTCGGGATGTACATCTCTAACAAGTTTCTACACTATGGAGTTTAATGAAATAAATCTATCCGGTTGCAGTAATTTGGAAAGATTCTTTTGGGATAAAGTTGGTACAGATGGATATACGCTGTCAAAAATCAATCTTGACAGGTGCTTTAAATTGGAAAGTATACACTTGCGCAATAGTAAAGTCAATGAACTAAAATTATCTGATTGTAAGGAATTAAGCTCTTTTGAACTGGACTCTTCCGCTGTAAAAAATTTAGACTTGTCTGATATGAAGCATCTATATCAGTTATCATGCTACAATGGGGATTTAAAAACACTAAATGTTTCCGGCTGTGACAGCCTTAGGTTTATATTCTGTAACGATAATAAAATCGAATCCATTAATCTTACAAATTGCCGTAATCTTACAGAGTTATTTTGTCACAGAAATAACTTAAGGGCATTAGATGTATCCGATTGCGATTCGCTGAAAATTTTATGTTGTTACAGAAATCCACAATTAACAGCTCTTGATGTTACTCATAACCTAAAATTGGAATGGATTCAGTGCTCCAATACAGCTATACAAGAATTGGATATAAGTAGATCGGAAACAACCGAGTGGGCAGATAGCGAATGGGGAGAACCAATTAAGGTTCCTGGAGCCCTGCAAGGCTTTAAAACATTGTGGATAAATGAGAATCAGAAAGTGGAATTTTATGAGTATGAGGACAGTGTGTACAAATCAGTATTCAAACCTATGAAAGATAAAAATTTTGATAGAACCAAGTTACTTGTAAAAAGATGGGATGAATCAAGACAAGAGTATGTAAACGAATCTTCTCAGAAAGATTTTAAAGCCAACTTGGAATTTAAAATCAAAGTACGCAATTAAACCCATTTAAAATCTTTGATTATGAATAGTAGCGAATTTATTTGCAAAATGTGCTCACAATCAAAATTATCTAAAGATGGTTTACGGGCATACTGCAAAAAAACAGGCAAGGGAGTCTCTTCCATGTCGGTTTGTGAGTGGTTTGCCCCTTATGAGACTTTAGAGAATATAGTTTTGCCTGTAAATAAATATCCAAACCTTACACTCTTCACCTTTAACGGATGCGGGGTGGGTTTTTCCGGAAAGTTTAACAGATCCGGTTATGCATATGATACCGTAAGGTATGTAAAGGTGTTATTTTTGCCTGTTATCCCTATTGATGCATACAGGGTATATAACCTTGGGCTCAGCAATAACTCTCCGGTTATAAGGGAGTTTATTGTAATAGATAAGATACCTCTAAAATTCTTATATATCCGCAAAACACTGACAATAACAATCAGTATTGTCGTTATTATTCTTTTATTGTGGGCTCTCTTAACATTTATGATCACAAGAGGAACCCTAAATTGAATTGACCGTAATTTAACTTTTTTGAATGGGAAGGTTCTATAGTTGTATTTAAACTCTACTTAATTGAGGGTTGTATACTGGGTGCCATGCTTACGCGTGATATATCAATTTTGTATTAACATTAGAAAAATTAATTACGAATTAAGAAATGTATTCATTACTATCTTACTTCGTATAAGAGCACTCCTTATGTCTGATATTCAGATTATGTTTCACAACTGAACCTGAATGAACCTTTGTTTTCTTACAATTGATAAAGTTGATATATAACTTTACTTCACTCTCATATTACTAGAGTCTATTGTATGAAAAGCCTCAAATTCCGTGTTAATTCAAATTATCGATTAGTAATCGTCTTTTTTTTCACACTCTTTATGCCACTTTTTTATGGTTGTGCTGTTGGCAAAAGAACGACTGAAGTAATGAATGCCTGGAACGGGAGAAACATCTCTGAAGTAATCCAATCCTGGGGACCGGAAACAAGAACCTCCTCCGATGGTAAAGGAGGTATCATATACACATGGATAACAACATGGAGTAAGATTGCTTATGTTGATACAGGTGGAACTTATCAACCTCCAAGAAATTTAAGTTGCCGTCAAAGTTTCTATGTAAATAGAAATGGGATAATTTATTCTTGGCAATGGTAAGGTAACTGTCGGTAGAGATTATAATTTGAACAGAATCAATTTTTACGAGTTATGAATTTTTTTAAGATCTTAAGAGTATCTCTCTTTTTGTTAGTTTGTATTGTACTTCAAATAGAATATATTCAGGTGATTGCACAAAATAATGTTTTAATAAATCAATTAGAAGAGAGAAATAAAAATGAACCCTCAAATCTTGATATAATTATTCAGCTTGCCAAATTGTATTATGATATTGACGGAATGATGCATAATGTTATTTTTTATGCTGATAAGGGTCTAAAAATTGATCCGGGTAACAATATTCTTTATGATCTGAAAATAAAAGGATTAATGAATATTGAGGAGAATAACAAAGCAATTTCGTTTATAAATTCAAACATAAGAAGAAAGGGTACTCCTTCTAGTTTAGATATTTTGAGGAGAGGTCAGTGCAAATTTAATTTAGGAAATAAAACAATGGCTCTTGAGGATTTTCAGTATGCTTATTCTCTTGATCCGAAAAATACTGAAATCCAATTTGCACTTGGGTATACTAAAGCAATTATAGCGGACGATAAAAACTTCTCTAATAAATACATTGATATGGCTCTAGAGAAGATTAAGAGTGGTGATAGCACTCTCTTTTTTAACAAGAATAATCTGGCAGATATCTATTACCGAAAAGCATTAAATTTAGAGAGAGAGGGTAACAAAGATGTTGCTGTAAAGTATATTGAAAAATCACTTGAACTTAATCCTTATAATCCCGATTCAAATATTTGGAATGGACGGCGAGATTTATTAGCCCACAGGTATCAATCGGCTATATATTATTTTGAAAATGCCATATCTGAACAAAACAGAGCATATAAGAGGTCGGATATTATGGGTTATATTGCTCTGTGTAAGTACTATATTGCGATATACAGACAAGATAGGTCATACAGATTATCAAAGGATGAGGCTTACTCTGCATTGATGAGTGCAGTGAATTCCGGTAATAGGTTTGGCGCCGTCTATCTTTTTTTAGGAAGGTTGATTTATGAAAAGGGAGGTGTTAAAGAAGCAGCAGATTTTTTTGCCAAAGCTATTGACAATGAATATAATGAACACGAGCAAAGCAAAGAGGCGGTTGATGGATGGTCTTTTCACACATTTATATCATATTATTATAGTGATGCACTGAATTATTTGGAATATAATGAAGAGAAATAGATTAAACATTTAATAAAATTATAAACATTTAATAAAATTATAAACATGCATAAGGATATTATCAATTGCTTACTATCTGTAATTGTTGTTACATTTTGCACATTGGAGTTGACTTCGCAAAACAGAAGCTGGGATTACAAAGGAGACTGGTCATGTATAAAGATAACTGAACCCTATGTTTATGTCAGAGTTGTTAGAGTGGGACCAGAAGAGGCAGGTCTCTACGGTGTTGAAAGGGCAAACGGAGAGGTTCTTATTGAACCGAAATATGACTACATCGCTTATTTTGATCCTAATGGATTGTCTGTAGTGCAAAAACAAAATAAGTTTGGTTATGTAAACTGGTTAGGAGATGAGATAACCAGAATTGATTATGACAGACCAAGATGGTGGGCTGATGATTGGAGATTTGTTAAAAACAGATCAGTCGTACGAAGAGGAAATAAATTTGGCTACATAGACAAAAACGGTAAAGAGGTTATTCCATTAAAATATACATTTGCAATTCCATTCAATAACTATGGAACTTCAGTTGTCTATACCGGAGATGCTGAAGTAGACCATAGCTTTGACGGGAGACCCAAGAGTTGGGAGAATTTGAAAGCAGGCGTAATCGATACTTCTGGGAACTATATTATAAGACCTGACCAATATGTAAGTATCTGGAAAGGGATTAATGATCATTGGGTTTGTTATAATCCGGATAAAAAGATAAGCTTTCTGAACCAGCAAGGGAAATTACTCCTCGCCTCAGATTTCAGCAATGCAGAAATTGTCTCTCACAGATACTATCTTGTGTCAAAAATAATCGGGCATAAGTATAGTAATTATGGGGTTATTAATAAGGATTTTTCAGTGATTATTCCGCCAAGTTATGATATGATACATCCATACGAATTCTCTGATGGAAAAATCATTTATATGTCAAGAATTAAATTCTCAGATAAGTATGTAATCTATTTTATTAACGAGAATGGCAGTTTACTTACATCCAAAAAGTATTTTTTTAAAAATATGGCAGGAGGATTTATAAACAGTATTTATGATGGTATGTGGGGTAACAGGATGCAGGTAGTAGTGGATGAAGATGATAAATGCGGATATATAGACATAAATGGATTTGAAACTATACCTTGTCAATATGATGCAGCAGAAAATTTTAGCAGATACAGCGGCTTAGCAGTTGTTTCAGATAAGTCAAAAAAATTTGGAGCAATTAATAAAGAGGGAAAACTAATAATTCCATTTAAATATGATAGGATATACAATGTGTGGAGAGATGGGGATAATTTACAGGTAGTGAGCTATATAGATGGGAACCCTGTGTCGGTTTATCTTGATTGTAACGGAAACGAACTATAGATTTTAAGACAATTTACTTACATTATTTATGAAAAAAATACTTTTATTATTAACCTTGAGTGCATGGATTGGTGTAACAGGGACTGTTCAGCAAATAAACACTGGTATTACAATTAATGGAATCACATGGTCAATTAAAAATTCCGGAGCCTCTAAACCAGAAGATTATGGTAGCTATTATACTTGGTCAGAAGCTCTGCGCGCCTGTCCTCAAGGGTGGCGTTTGCCATCAAAATATGAGTTAGAATTGCTTTTAAATGAATGGAATGGTTATGACCAGATTAATGGCATAAGTGGAGTGTTTTTTGGAGGGGATTCTAATAAAATATTCTTGCCATTTGCCGGATATAAGTATAACAATATGCTTTGCGATGATGATGATTCAGGATATTATTGGAGTAGTGATGAGTTTGAAAGATACAATGAGGCAGCATATTGTATTGAGTTTTACGGAGAAGATGGTGGAACAAGTTATAGGACTAAAGAGAACCGCTTCAGCGTTAGATGTGTAAAAATATAAAAAATCTGACACTCTATATTCCCATTTACGACTATAGTAGTATGCCTTATCTGAGCTTTAGATGCTTTAAGAGCGTAGGATTAATATTTTTGTATCTTTGTGAGTTAAAAGAACAAAAATGGCACTATTCGGATTATTCGGGTCAAAGAGCAAAGAGGAGAAGCAGGCGCTGAGTGAGGGGCTTGATAAGACCAAAAAGGGAATTTTTGAAAAGCTGTCAAGGGCAATCGTAGGGAAATCCAGGGTTGATGACGATGTGCTTGATGGTATTGAGGAGGCTTTGATTGCCTCTGATATAGGCGTGGAGACAACTCTCCGTATCATTGAGAGGCTTGAGGCAAGAGTTGCCAGGGATAAATTTATGAATACTGCAGAGCTAAACTCAATCCTCAGAGAGGAGATAGAGTGGTTACTGGATGCAGGTGATGAGATAGAGGGGCTGCCATTCGACTTCTCTATCAAGCCATATGTTATTATGGTAGTTGGTGTAAATGGAGTTGGTAAAACTACAACAATAGGCAAACTTGCCGCAAGACTCAAAGGATCAGGGAAGAGGGTAATTCTGGGGGCTGCTGACACATTCAGGGCTGCAGCGGTTGATCAATTAACCATTTGGAGCGAGAGGGCCGGTGTTGAGATTGTAAAACAGCAGATGGGATCCGATCCTGCCTCTGTTGCATTTGATACCATTTCCCGGGCAATAGCTGTTGATGCAGATGTTGTTCTTATTGATACAGCAGGAAGGCTTCACAACAAGGTGAATCTTATGAATGAGCTTACAAAAATCAGAAATGTGATGAAGAAGCTTATTCCTGATGCACCACACGATGTTCTTCTTGTACTTGACGGATCAACAGGGCAGAATGCCTATCAGCAGGCGAAGGAGTTTACAAAGGCTACCGATGTAACATCTCTTGTCGTTACAAAGCTTGACGGAACAGCTAAGGGCGGTGTTGTAATCGGGATATCCGATCAGTTTAAAATTCCGGTAAAATTTATTGGTGTTGGAGAGAAGATTGAGGATCTTCAGCTCTTCAACAAAAAGGAGTTTGTAGAATCATTATTCAGGTAATAATTTCAGTACAGATATGAAAATTTCGTATAACTGGCTCAGAGAGTATGTCAACTCTTCACTGACCCCCTCTGAAGCAGAAAAGATACTTAGCTCCATAGGGCTAGAGGTTGAATCGATGGAGAGTGTAGAGGAGATCCCCGGATCTCTTGATGGTGTAGTTGTGGGTGAGGTTGTAGAGTGCGGAAAGCACCCGGATGCGGACAAACTTAGCCTTACAAAGGTGGATGCAGGTGAGTCGGAACTGTTGCAGATTGTTTGTGGTGCCCCAAATGTTGCAAAGGGACAGAAGGTTCTTGTTGCAAAGGTTGGGACAACCCTTACCTTCACCTCGGGTGAGCAGGTAAAGCTAAAAAGAGCAAAGATAAGAGGTGTGGAGAGTGCGGGAATGATTTGTGCCGAGGATGAGCTGGGTATAGGGACATCTCACGATGGAATTATGGTTCTGCCTGCAGATGCTGTTGTCGGCACCCCTGCAAAAGAGTATCTCGGCCTTGAGACCGATACTCTTCTGGAGATTGGACTTACTCCAAACAGGGTTGATGCGGCCTCCCATATTGGTGTCGCCAGAGATTTTTCGGCCTGGCTGAGGTTTAACGGAACTGACTCCAGACTTGTGAAACCATCAGTTGAAAATTTTGAAACACTTGTAAAAAGTTCGGATATTACACCGGTAAAAGTAACGGTAGTTGCTGCTGATGGGGCTCCAAGATATGCCGGACTGACATTTGACAATGTAACACTGGCTCCGTCACCAGACTGGCTAAAAAAGAGGATCTCCGCTATAGGGCTCAGACCTATCAATAATATCGTGGATATTACAAATTTTATACTCCATGAGACCGGTCATCCGCTCCACGCCTTTGACTATGACAAGATTGCCGGACATGAGGTAATTGTAAGAAGAGCTAAAGATGGTGAGCGTTTTACAACACTTGATGGTGTTGAGAGAGAGCTGACAGCAGATGATTTGATGATTTGTGATGCTGAGAAGCCGATGACCCTTGCCGGGATATTTGGCGGAGCCGAGTCCGGGATAACCTCCTCCACAAAGAGGGTATTTCTGGAGAGTGCTTACTTCAATCCTGTATCAATCAGAAAGAGTTCAAAGAGACATCAGATTAAAACAGATGCATCATTCAGATATGAGAGAGGGGCAGACCCTGAAATGGTGCCATATGCAATAAAAAGAGCAGCAATTCTTTTTCAGGAGCTTGCCGGTGCTAAAGTTGCAGGAGATATTATCGACATCTACCCTGAGAAAATTGACAGAGCTGTAGTGGAGATAGATTTTGAAAGGGTTGAGAGACTAATAGGAAAGAGAATAGGCAGAGAGAGTATACTTAATATTCTTGAGTACCTTGAATATGATATTCTTAAATCAGATAACACCGGAGCCTCTCTCTCTGTACCTTGTTACAGGGTGGATGTAACCAGAGAGTGTGATATAGTGGAGGATGTTCTCAGAATATATGGATATAACAATGTTGAGATTCCTGAGAGGATGGTTGCATCCATTACTCCCGGCCATAAACCTGATCCGGAGAGTGTTAAGGAGGGGTTATCGGCATTTCTGGCGGCAAACGGATTCCATGAGATAGTGAACAACTCACTTACAAAAGGAGAGTACTACTCAAAACTTAAAAGTTTTCCGGAGGAGAATCTGGTTAAGATTCTGAATCCTCTGAGTTCAGACCTTAATGCAATGAGACAAACTCTGCTCCTTAGCGGGCTGGAGGTAGTATCATACAATATCAACAGACAGTCATCAGATCTCAAGCTTTTTGAGATAGGGAATGTATACTCCTATTCACCTGCAGATGATGGTGATTTATCTCCTGCTCTGAATCTTAAGTCATACAAAGAGGGGACAAAAATCTCCCTTATTGTGACCGGACCAGGTGTTCAATCATGGAGAACATCGGCAATTCCTGCAAGTTATTTCACTCTTAAGGGGCAGCTTGAACTGCTTCTTAGAAGATATGGGATTGAGCCTGCAGACCTTGAGTACTCAAGTGCTCCGTCAGATATTTTCTCTGAGGGTCTCGTTTATAAAACTCAATCCGGAAAGGAGATAGGGGTGATGGGGACTATATCTCAAACTCTTTTAAAGAGATTTGGTATAAAACAACAGGTCTTTGCAGCTGAAATTTCCTGGGATATCTTGTTCCAGCTTATAAAAAAACAGAAGGTGCTCTTTAAGGAGATGCCTAAATTCCCTGAGGTTAAGAGAGATCTTGCGCTCCTCCTTGATGAGGGAGTTAACTTTACAGAAATTCGCAAAAGTGCATTTAAAGCTGAGCGGAAGATTCTTAAAAGTGTAACTCTATTTGATGTTTACAGAGGTGATAAGATTCCTGAAGGGAAAAAACAGTATGCCATAAGTTTTGTTTTGCAGGATTCTGAAAAGACCTTGACAGACAAATATGTAGAGGAGACTATGTCTAAACTGCTCAAAAATTTTGAGACAAATTTTGGAGCACAGCTCAGATAGGTTATCACCGGCAGAATATCGATAATGGAGAAAATCCGGAAATATCTTAATCTTGTAAAGTTCTCTCATACAATCTTTGCAATGCCCTTTGCCCTTACAGGTCTCTTTCTGGGAACTGAGAGGGGAGGGGGCCATTTTTCGTGGAGCCTCCTGGGACTTGTAATATTGGCAATGGTCTTTGCAAGGAATGCTGCAATGGGATTTAACAGATGGGCAGACAGAGAGATTGATGCCCGCAATCCCAGAACTGCTTCAAGAGAGATTCCCGCCTCAGAGATATCACCATCATCTGCTCTGCTTTTTGTTTTGATTAATGCTGCACTTTTTGTTGCTGTAGCAGGTTTTATCAACAAACTAGCCCTACTTCTTTCACTCCCGGCTCTTATAGTACTGCTTGGTTACAGTTACCTTAAGAGATTTACACCGCTTTGTCACTATGGAGTGGGCCTTGCCCTGGGAATTGCACCATCAGCTGCCTATATTGCAGTTACAGGGACTCTCTCTCTTGCAGCAGGGCTGATTTCGCTTATAGTGTTTTTCTGGTCAGGAAGTTTTGATATTCTCTATGCAATTGCAGATGAGGAGTTTGATAAAGAGCAGGGACTGCGTTCAATTCCGCAAAGCGTTGGAAGATGGTGGTCACTATTTATCTCTGCAGCAGGTCATACAATTGTACTTCCGCTGCTTGTTATACTCTACTATACAGGAGATTTTGGTTACCTCTATATAACCGGAGCCTCAATATTTTCGCTTCTGCTTATATACCAGCATATAATCGTAAAGCCGTCCGATATATCAAGGCTTAATGCCGCCTTTTTTACATCAAACGGCTTTGCTTCAGCAATTTTTGCAATTTTTGCGATAGCAGATCTGCTGATTAATTAGTTATTTTAATTCACCCATTAATCTCGCAACCGGGTATCTGTTGACATTTAATTCAACTGTTTTACGAACTTTGGACATAAAGAACTGCAGGATTGCATTTGGATCTTTTGCAAAGGCCGGGTCACTTCTCTTTTTCTCTTCAAACTCTGCCTTAAGCTTTGGATCTGCAGCCAGCATTTCACGACCTTTTACCTCCATGTAGTTTAGTCTTATCCAGAACTCGGTTGATGGTCTTGCCCAGTTGTTGTAAAAGCCCCAGCTTACAAGAGATGTTGGAGATTTTGGCTCAAGAAGATGTGCTATGATTTTTACTTTTGGTTGTGATGTTTTTACTATAATATCTCCCTTTCTGAATGGTACCTTTTCAGTTTGCACACTATAGTCAACATTTAGCTGGAATCTGCCCTCATATGGGAACTGAGACCATTTTGGATTGCGGAATCTGTAGGTCTCCACCTCCAGGACCTTATCCTCTGTTAGTCTTTCGTACACTATTCCGTGAACATCCAGAAGCTCTGCAGTCTCTGATTGCTCCTGAGGTATAATATAGGCATTGGGCAGTTTGACTAGCAGTTCAGGTTTGTATGATGTGAACAGCGGCATCTTAACGGTAACAGGGGCTGAACGGTCTGAAAACCTCCACTCGGCACCGGAGAGTTCACTAATAACTGTTTTTTCTTCCCATGCCAGAAAATCAACCATCTCGCTCTCCCTCTTGTCGTGGGCAAACATAAGCGGAAGGGAGTCTCTTCTGAAGGCCTCGGAGGCGACAAGTACATCGGCCTCAATCAGGGCCTTTTTTAAAGTAGATGAGTTTTTCCCGGCAATATCCAGAGAGGATAGGATTATGTTGTAAGCGGCAGTGACTCTCTCTTTATAAGGTTTGTATATGTGGTTCTCAAGGAGAAGGCCTATTCTGTTATTCGCCGATGCATAGCCGTTTGAGTATTGCGGAGGGAAGTTATCAGGAAGAACACCTGCGCCTGGATTTGTGTAGCTGTTGAATTCAAAGTATGGGAAGATGGGATAACCGGCCTTTTCCATAGAGTTTTTCAGCTCTTTTTCAAATATATTTTTACTCCAATCCAGCATTGGTTCTGCAAGAAATCCGCAGTGGTCAAGGCCGTAGGTTGAAACATACTGGAAATCTGCTCCGTTTGTTACATGAATATCAATAAATATCTCCGGCATCCATTTGCCGTAAAGTTTTAGCAGAGCTCTTGTCTCTGGCGCATCTGCCTTAATAAAATCTCTGTTCATATTGAGACGGTGAGCTGTAAACCTTGCTCCCACCTCTTCCGGACCATTCTGGTTAATTCGGTAGTGGCTTCCAAAATCCTCATGGCCATCTACATTAATAATAGGAATAAAGAGAAGTGATGCATTTTCAAGAATCTCCATGTGTTTTCCATTGATTGCAATATCTCTTATCAGCATAAGACCGGCATCCTTTCCGTCTGGCTCACCTGCGTGGATTGAGGCCTCGGCCAGTACCACAACTCTACCCTTTGCCCTTATCTGCTCCGGGGATGTAAGTCCATCCTTATCCAGAATCAGAAGCGGAATCTCTCTTCCCTGTGGAGAAACACCAATTGATATATAGTTTACCATTGAAGAGCTTGATGCAAGCATTTTTGAATAGGCTGCAGTCTCATCGTACCTTGGGGTTCTGTTAAAGCCGCTCTTTTCATAATGTGTCAGAAATTTATCTTTAAACTGTCCTGCTGCCTTGGATGGAGCTGTTAATGAAAAGAGGAGTGCAATAGTAAAAACAAAAACTCCTCCTCTGGGGAAAAGTGATAAACGGAAGAAATTTAAGCGCATGTGAATAAGTCCAATTTGTTAATATTGATTAGAGGTGTCATTTATCAAATTTAGACAATAAATTCAGCTTTTAGTTTAATTATCATGTTTGCAACTTATATACTGACCATAAAGTTGTTTTTTCTAGTAATTATCAGTTATCTGTATCAGCTAAGGAAAACATTGGCTCCCGAAGAGGGAGGGGACCCATCGAAGATGGGGAGGATTTTCCTGGCTGATACAGATAACTGATATAATAAAAAAAGGCTAACCAATTACTTTTTGGTCAGCCTCTCTTTTGTGTAATTCAAACACTTAGCCTATTTTCTGCCGTACTGAGCAAGCGCTCCAAGCTCCTCTTCAATGCGAAGGAGTTGGTTGTATTTTGCCATCCTGTCTGAGCGGCTAAGTGATCCGGTTTTAATTTGACCGGAGTTAGTTGCAACAGCAATATCTGCAATAGTAGAGTCCTCGGTTTCGCCTGAACGGTGTGAAGTAACTGAGGTGTATTTGTTGCGGTGAGCGAGTTCAATTGCGTTGAGAGTCTCTGTAAGGGTACCAATCTGGTTAACCTTGATCAAAATTGAGTTTGCGCATCCTGTCTCAATTCCCTTTTTGAGGAACTGAACATTTGTAACAAAGAGGTCATCACCTACAAGCTGAATTTTTGTGCCCAGGGCATCTGTAAGCATCTTCCAGCCTGTCCAGTCCTCTTCTGCCATACCATCTTCAATTGAGTCGATAGGGTATTTCTCTGCAAGAGATTTTAGGAATTCAACTTGAGCAGCTGCATCTCTTTTTGCACCGTTAGGGCCTTCAAATTTGCTGTAATCGTAGATTCCATCTTTGTAGAATTCGCTTGCTGCGCAGTCAAGAGCAATTGTGATGTCCTTTCCTGGTATATAACCTGCCTTGGTAATTGCTACAAGAATTGATTCAAGAGCATCTTCTGTACCGTTGAGAACGGGTGCAAATCCACCCTCATCACCAACAGCTGTGCTGAGACCCCTGTCGTGGAAAATCTTCTTTAGATTGTGGAATACTTCGGCACCCATTCTAAGACCCTCTCTGAAGCTAGCTGCCCCAATAGGACGAATCATAAACTCCTGGAAAGCGATAGGGGCGTCTGAGTGAGAACCGCCGTTGATAATGTTCATCATAGGGACAGGAAGCGTTACTGCATTTACGCCGCCAATGTAACGGTAAAGTGGAATTTGCAGATAGTCTGCTGCTGCTCTTGCAACTGCAAGGGATACTCCAAGAATAGCATTTGCACCAAGTTTTGACTTAGTAGGGGTACCATCAAGTTCAATTAGAAAATTATCAATCTCTGCCTGGTTAAGAGCGCTCATTCCAAGGATTGCGGGGGCAATTATGTCATTTACATTTTGTACTGCCTTGAGGACGCCTTTTCCAAGGTAACGGCTCTTGTCACCGTCTCTGAGTTCCAGAGCCTCATTTATTCCTGTAGATGCTCCTGAAGGAACAGCTGCCCTTCCAAAGGCACCTGAAAGGAGTTGTACATCTACTTCAATGGTGGGGTTACCGCGTGAGTCAAGAATCTCGCGGGCAAATACATTACTGATTTCCATATTGTTCAATTATATTTAAAAGTGTATTACAAAAAATCGTTGCAAAAATAATCAATATCGCTGAATTTTCAGTCTCTCAGAAGATATTCCACTGTAGAGACAACCCTTACAACTTTGATATGCGGAGAGTTTGCATCTCTGTCGCTTATTGAAAACTGGCCCTGGCTTGCGCTCTTGATTTTGCCGAGTCTGCTTTGAGAGTCTTTCGCAAATTTCTCGGCAGCCTCTCTGGCATTTTTGGTGGCCTCTTCAATCATGGCCGGTTTAATCTCGTTTAACTTGGTGTAGACAAACTGGGTAACAAATTGGTAATCCCCTGTACTTAGTGCAACACCCTTCTGAAGCAGATCAGATTGTGAAGATATCAGTCCTCTTACCAGCTCAACCTTTTCTGATGTTACAGTAAGTACGCTTGTAATATTGTAACGGTATGCAGCAGGCTGGCTCTGATATCTCTCAGCACTCATATCGATTATCTGAGGGGCCGATACAGATATCTCTGTCTCATCCAGTCCGCTTGCTATGAGGTAATCTTTGATTATTTTGTTCTTTGAATTAATTGAGCTGTAAAGAGAGGCTAGATCGTTGCCTATCTCCTTGAATGCGATAGGCCAAATTACTCTGTTAGCCGGGACATCCCTCTCTGCAAGTCCTTTGACAGATACAACCCTGTCATAGGATTTAAAGTACTTTACTGAACTGAAAATTGAAAATGACAAAATAGCAGCCCCAATAACGACTGCAGCCAAAGTTAAGATATGGCCGTTTTTACCTAAGCTCTCCATAATTTTCTATACATTTGCAATATCTATAACAAATTTCAAGCCATGAAAAAGCACCTGTTTTATTATTATCTGACAGCTATTGCAGCACTGTTTATATCATTTTCAACTATTTCTGCTCAGGAGAGCTTAAAGATTGTAAGAGGGAAAATAGATACACTTAAAGCTCTGCCCGGGTCAGTACACTATATTACTGGAGTGGCACCTGCCGGATCAACGGTTTATGTTAACGGAACAGAGGTTAAACAGTATAAAACCGGTTCATTTGGTGCCGAACTCAGACTAGCCGAGGGGGAGAATCCTGTCTTGGTAAAGGCCGAGTTTAGTGGAGCCGCTTTAGAGGAGAAGTTTTCAATTTTTCTTGTAAAGCCTCAGATTAAGGAGGCAGTTATGCCTGAATTAGATTTTCCGGGAGTTGTGATCTCAACCCGTGAAAGGGCTTACCTTAATTACGGTGTAGGGGAAGACAGACTTGGAGGGGCTAAAATTAATTTTCTCTCGCAGGGAATTAAGATGGAGCTGCTTGACTCGGCAAATTTTCTCTATAAAGTGAGGTTATCAGACAGCAGACACGCTTTTATTCCTAAATCCCTTGTAAAGAGAGAGCCGGCTGGGACAAGACCTGCTGCTTCACTTACCAGTTCGTGGAGTGTTTCTAAAAGTGGAAAGACAGATATCATCAGGGTGGCCCTGAGTGACAGGCTGCCATATATTATTTACCAGGAGATGGAACCAAGAAGGATCGTGGCAGAGATTCACGGAGCAGCAAATAACTCAAACTGGATAACTCAGTATCTTGATCTGGAGTCTGTTGAATATGTAGATTTTAATCAGGTTTCGCATGATATTTACAGGGTTAACATCTATCTTAAAGATAAATACAGCTGGGGTTATAAATCGGAATACATTGGAAATTCACTGGTGATTACTGTGAAACACACCCCTCAACCAGCCTATAAAGGCTCTCTTGCCGGATTAAGAATTGGGGTGGATGCCGGTCACGGCGGAACAGCCTCCGGCGCAGTAAGTACATCGGGAGTAAAAGAGAAGGATCTCAACCTCGCTATGGCATATATGCTTAAAAGAGAGCTTGAGAAAAAAGGTGCTTCAGTTGTTCTCAGCAGAGGCGATGATTCCGATCTTACAATGTACGAAAGGGTGGATATATTTGATGCAGCTGGCGTGGACCTTATGGTTTCAGTACATTGCAATGCCGGAGGAAATCCACTCAGGCCGGGAGGAACCAGTACTTATTATAAGCATATTGAATACAGAGATCTTGCAAAATCTGTTCTTGAAAGACTACTTGAACTTGATGTAAAAAACTTTGGCCTTATCGGTAACTTTAACTTCTCTCTAAATGCTCCAACCTTCTACCCGAACCTTCTTGTTGAAACTCTGTTTATGAGTAGTCTTCAGGATGAGGAGATGCTTGCAGATCCAGTGTTTCAGAATATGATGATGAAGAGGGTAGTTTCTGGTTTGGAAGATTATATGAAAAAGGTTAAATCCTCATTAAAAAGGAGGTAAAAGGAGAACTATATGGGTTTTAAACTGGTTTCTCCATACAGCCCCACAGGCGATCAGCCTCAGGCTATAGATGAGCTGGCAGGATACCTTAATGAAGGTGTCTCCGCAATGACTTTGCTTGGTGTTACAGGCTCGGGTAAGACATTTACAATGGCAAATGTGATAGAGAGGCTCCAGAGACCGGCCCTGATACTTAGTCATAATAAAACTCTTGCTGCTCAGCTATATGGTGAATTTAAAGCCTTCTTCCCTGATAATTCAGTTGAGTACTTTGTCTCTTACTATGATTACTATCAACCGGAGGCTTACCTCCCAACAACTGATACTTACATTGAAAAGGACCTGAGTATAAACGATGAAATTGAGAAGCTCAGGCTTGCTGCAACAAGTGCACTGCTTTCCGGCAGAAAGGATATAATTGTTGTATCCAGCGTATCCTGTCTTTACGGAATTGGAAATCCGGAAGATTTTCATTCCAATACAATAAAACTGAAAAGAGGGACAAAGATATCCCGGAACAGACTCCTTTACTCATTGGTAGACAGCCTCTACTCCAGAAATGAAAATGAATTTAAAAGAGGCGTCTTCAGAGTGAGGGGAGATAGTGTAGATATATATCCAGCCTACACAGACACAGCTCTGAGGATTATATTTTTTGGTGATGAGATTGAGTCCATAGAACTTTTTGATCCGCTGAGCGGAGTCCATATAGAGGATATGGAGGAGATATCGGTATACCCTGCTAATATTTTTGTCACAACCAAGGAGAGACAGAAGGCAGCCATTCATAACATACAGGACGATCTTCTTAAACAGACTGATTATCTTCATGAAATAGGAAAGCACATTGAGGCAAAGAGGCTCAAGCAGAGAGTTGAGTATGATCTGGAGATGATTAAGGAGATAGGCTACTGCTCAGGGATAGAGAATTATTCAAGATACTTTGACGGTAGAGCTCCGGGAACCAGGCCATTCTGTCTGCTTGACTACTTCCCAAAAGACTTTATTACAATTATTGACGAGAGCCATGTTACAATACCTCAGGTGAGGGCTATGTACGGGGGAGATAAGGCAAGAAAGGAGACTCTTATAGACTACGGATTCAGATTACCTGCCGCCGCAGATAACAGGCCGCTGAAATTTGAGGAATTTGAGTCCCTTATTGGACAGAGGGTATTTGTTAGTGCAACACCAGCTGATTATGAACTTATGGTTTCTGAGGGACTTGTTGTAGAGCAGGTGGTTAGACCAACAGGATTACTGGACCCACCAATTGATGTGAGACCAACCAGGAATCAGATTGATGACCTTCTTGAAGAGATTCGTAAAAGAGTGGACAAGGACGAGAGGGTTCTTGTAACCACTCTCACAAAGAGGATGGCTGAGGAGTTGGATAAATTTCTTACCAAAATTGATATAAGGAGCAGATATATTCACTCTGATGTTGATACTCTTGAGCGGGTGGAGATTCTTGAAGATTTTCAGACAGGTCGTTTTGATGTCCTTATTGGTGTAAACCTTCTCAGAGAGGGGCTCGATCTTCCGCAAGTCTCACTGGTCGCAATACTTGATGCAGATAAGGAGGGCTTCCTGAGATCAGAGAGGTCACTTACCCAAACTGCAGGCAGGGCTGCAAGGAATATTGATGGAAAGGTTATCATGTATGCGGACAGAATAACAGGCTCTATGCAGAGAACAATAGAGGAGACAGAGAGAAGAAGGGCCAAACAGAAGGAGTACAACCTCTTAAATAATATTGAACCAAGGCAAATTGCAAGACAGGTAAGGAGTGTTCTTGGTAAGAGCAGGGACTTTCAGCTCGAAGACTCTGAAAAGAGTCCTCTCCTTGCCGATCCTGTAATGGCATATCTTAACCCGGAAATGCTCAGAGAGGCCATAGATGAGGCGCGCAAGGAGATGGAGAGGGCGGCGGCGGATCTCGATTTTATGAGAGCGGCTAAGTTCCGTGATCAGATGGTTGCATTAAGAAATATTTTAGAAAAGAGAGGCAAATGATTTCAGAAAAGCTAGAAAAAATTTTCAGAAATTCATCTGAAAGGGAGTTGCAGCTGCTATCAAGAGCTGCAGCGATTGCCGCCGCCTCCCTTGAAGGAGTTAAGCGAGACGACGGGAATCCATTTATGAACCATGTAACCTCAGTTGCAGAGATTGTTGCTTCAGAGGTAGGACTTCCTTTGCCTGCTGTATGTGCTGTTTTCCTGCACGAGGCCTTCAGGGTTGAGAGGGATGGGATAAAACAGTTAAAGGGGGAGTTTGGAGATGAGATTCTTAACATAGTTGAGAGTCTTAATAAAATATCAGAAATTAAACCTAAAGAGACAGGTCTTCAGGCAGAGAATTTTAGAAAATTAATAGTGTCTTATTCCAGAGATCCCAGGGTAACTCTGATTAAACTTGCTGACAGACTTGAGGTGATGAGATGCCTGGAGAGTTTTCCTAAATCAAAACAGGTTAAAAAGTCAACCGAAACCCAGTTTCTTTATGCCCCGCTTGCTCACCAGCTGGGACTCTACAAAATGAAGAGTGAGATGGAGGACATTGCCTTCAGATTCACCGATCCAGAAAACTACAGACTGGTAGCAAATAAACTGAAGGCAGGGGAGCAGGAGAGAAAGAGGCTTACAGATCTGTTTGTTAAGCCGGTTGAGATGGCTCTTAAGAGAGCCCATATCAGGTACAGGCTTAAGAGCAGAACAAAGACAGCCTTCTCAATATGGAAAAAGATGCAAAAACAGCAGATATCATTTGAGCAGGTAGCAGATCTTTTTGCCATCCGGATTATTATTGACTCTTCACCAGAGACAGAAAAGGAGGTGTGCTGGAATGTTTACTCTATCGTAACAGAGTATTACAAGCCGGATACAAAAAGGTTAAGGGATTGGATTACTGTTCCTAAGGAAAATGGATACGAATCACTGCATACAACTGTTTCAGGCCCTCAGGGGAGTACTATTGAGGTTCAGATTAGAAGTGAGAGGATGGATGAAATTGCAGAGAGCGGTCACGCCTCTCACTGGTCTTATAAAGGGATTAAAAGTGCAGGAGGACTTGACTACTGGCTAGAGGGCGTAAAGAGGTTACTTGAATCACCGGAGAAAAGTAATCCTGACATAATGGATTTTGCAGAGATGGAGGAGATATTCGTATTTACCCCTGCCGGAGATCTTAAAAAACTCGCAAAAAACGCCAGTGTACTTGATTTTGCTTTTGATATTCACACTAATCTTGGACTCAAGTGTTCAGGAGCAAAGGTTAACGGAAAACTATGCTCTATAAGAGAGAGGCTTAAGACCGGAGATGTTGTTGAAATTATTTCAAATAAAAACCAGAAACCCTCAATTGACTGGCTCAATTTTGTAGTCTCTTCCAAGGCAAGAGCCAGAATAAAGCTTAAAGTCAAAGAGGAGGAGGTGAAGTCAGCATCAGCAGGCAGAGAGCTTTTCGAGAGGAGGATGAACAACTGGAAACTCAGTTTTAATGATGATATTCTGGCATATCTGGTTAAACACTACAAGTTGAAAAGTATATCCGAATTTTTTGCTGCATTGGGTAATTCTACTGTAGATATTTCTGAAATTAAGAGTATTATACAGTCCAGAGATGATGCAGAGGAGTCAAAAGAGATAACTGAAATTAAGGGGGTTCAGACAAAAACTACTCCTGGTGATTATTTAATCATTGATGAAAAGCTCAATAACATTGATTTTAAACTTGCAAAATGCTGTAATCCAATAAAAGGTGATGATATTTTTGGCTTTGTTACTATCAGGGAGGGGATAAAAATTCACAGGATTACCTGTCCAAATGCTTCAAGGCTTATTGAAAACTATCCATACAGAGTTCAGAGTGCAAGATGGAAGGAGAGTGCAATATCAAACAGTTTTCAGGCTGCAATAAGAATAAGTGCATACGAAGAGGGGGGTCTTGGAAGGCAGATAATGGATCTGGTTTCCGGTTTTAACATAACATTAAGGCATTTTTCTATTTCCGGGAATAAAGGTATGGTGGAAGCTAAACTTCAGGTATTGATACCAAATAACCAGATGCTTGATAAAATAATATTTAACCTCAGGAAACTGAAGGGGGTAAAAACAGTTAGCAGAATATCAAATGTTTGATAACAATATAAATATAAAAGGGGCGAGGGTAAACAACCTGAAAAATTTAACTCTTAGTATCCCCAGGGAGAAGCTTGTTGTCGTATCTGGTATCTCAGGTTCCGGAAAATCGAGCCTTGCCTTTGATACCATCTTTGCTGAGGGGCAGAGAAGATTTGTTGAGAGCCTCTCATCCTTTGCCAGACAATTTCTGGGAAGGATGTCCAAGCCGGATGTTGATGAGATATCCGGAATTCCACCGGCAATTGCAATAGAGCAGAAGGTTAATACCAGAAATCCACGCTCAACTGTTGGAACTACTACTGAAATTTACGACTATCTCCGGCTGCTCTACGCAAGGGTAGGGATAACCTACTCTCCGGTTACGGGTGAGCAGGTAAGAAGACACAGCGTAAAAGATGTTTCAGAGTATATTCTCTCCCTGGATACAGGAACACCTGTTTATATTTTGGTTCCACTTGGTCTGGTTAAAACCCTCAATGGGGTTGAGAAATTACTTGCAATTAAAGAACAGGGGTTTACAAGACTCTTTATTGATGGTGAGCTTGTCAGAATTGATGACCTCCTCTCTGAAAAAGTGCCCGCCGGTGATTACTCATTGCTGGTTGACAGATTGATTAAAGAGGGCGGAGATGAACTTATTTCCAGGCTTCAGGATTCACTGAATACAGCATTTAATGTTAGCGCAGCTTTTGGAGACGAAAGGGGATCTCTGCTTATATCAACAGGCAGAAAAGGAGAGAAGCCAAAGCCATTTTCCACCCTTTTTGAGGCCGATGGAATATCTTTTGAAGAGCCAACAGAGCTTCTTTTCAGTTTTAATAATCCTTTGGGTGCCTGTCCCGAATGCTCCGGATATGGTAAAGTTTTGGGGATTGATGAGGCGCTGGTTGTCCCTGACTCATCACTCTCAATATACCAAGAGGCAATTGCCTGCTGGAAAGGCGAAACAATGAGCCTCTTCAGGGAGGAGCTGGTTAACAACTCAGATAAGTTTGGATTCCCTATACATAAACCATATTACCAGCTTTCAAAAGAGCAGAAATTGCTTTTATGGACAGGAAATGAGTATTTCACAGGCCTTAACGAGTTTTTCAAAATACTTGATCAGAATAAGTACAAAATTCATTACAGAATAATGAAGAGCCGTTATACCGGAAAGAGTGTCTGCCCATCCTGCGGTGGTGCCCGGCTTAGAAAAGAGGCATTATATGTAAAGATTGGAGGTAAAAATATAAGTGATCTTCTGGAGATGTCAATAGGTAAGGTGAAGAACTTCTTTGATAACCTTGTACTGAATGATTATCAATCCAGAATTGCCGGCCGTGCTCTTAAAGAGCTCCAGGACAGACTCACATATATTGACTCAGTTGGTCTCTCTTATCTTACGCTTAACCGCCCGTCAAACACTCTGTCAGGTGGTGAGAGCCAGCGGATTAATTTGGTTAGCTCTCTGGGAAGTAATCTGGTCGGCTCTCTTTATGTACTGGACGAACCGAGTATCGGACTGCATCCACGGGACACAGCAAGGCTCATATCTGTCGTAGAGCGCCTCAGAGACCTTGGTAACACAGTCCTTATTGTTGAACACGATGAGGAGATAATTGAGGCTGCCGATGAACTCATCGACATAGGCCCTCTTGCAGGAAGAGGGGGGGGAGAGCTGGTCTATCAGGGGAAGGTAAGGGGAGATATACCTGAGAAAGAGATGGAGAGAAGCCTTACCCTTCAGTATATATTTGGGAAGGAGAAAATAGAAGTGCCTGAAAAACGGAAAAGGTGGAGCTCATATATTGAAGTAGCGGGTGCATACGAGCACAACCTAAAGGAGATTGATGTAAAGTTTCCTCTAAGGGTCTTTACTGCAGTTACCGGGGTAAGCGGATCCGGTAAATCTACTCTTGTAAGGGATATTCTCTATCCGGCACTCTCCAGAAGGATTAATCAGCTTGGCGATAAACCAGGTGCTCACAAGGAGCTGAGAGGGGATCTGGATAAAATTACTGCTGTTGAGTATGTGGACCAGAATCCAATTGGAAAATCAACCAGATCTAACCCGGCTACATATCTAAAAGTGTATGATGAAATCAGAAAACTCTTCTCTGAGCAGCCATACGCAAAGGCAAACGGTTTTGGACACTCCCACTTCTCTTTCAATATTGATGGAGGCAGATGTCCTGAGTGTCAGGGAGAGGGTGTTATAAAAATTGAGATGCAGTTTATGGCTGATGTTCAGATGGTTTGTGACTCATGCCAGGGTAAAAGGTTTAAGGATGATATCCTTGAGGTGAGATATAAAGGATATAATATAAATGATATCTTGAATATGAGTGTTGAGGAGGCAATAGAGTTTTTCTCTGCTCAAAAAGAGCCGATTGCATTGAGAATTGCTGAGAAACTAAAGCCATTAAAGGCAGTGGGACTCTCTTATGTTATGCTGGGACAGAGTAGCAGCACCCTTAGCGGAGGAGAGAGTCAGCGTGTTAAACTTGCTTCATTTCTTGGCAAAGAGAGTTCTCACGGCTCAATTATGTTTATATTTGATGAACCTACAACCGGGCTCCATTTCCACGATATTAAAAAGCTGATGGACTCATTCAATGAACTTATTGCCAGAGGACACACTATCGTAGTGGTTGAGCATAATATGGATGTGGTGAAATGCGCAGACTGGATAATTGATATGGGTCCGGAAGCCGGAGAAGATGGTGGTCACGCTGTTTTTGAGGGGATACCTGAAGATCTGGTTAAATATGAGGAGAACCATACTGCCAGGGCGTTAAAAAAGAAATTGAACTGAAAATGAAGAGAGTCTCTGTACTTATAATTTTGTTATTCTCTTTAACACCTCTCCTTTCACAGGAGGAGCAGGAACCTTCACTAAGGTGGAGTTTCTCCCCTCAGGTTGGAACTGATCTGGGGGTTACTCTTCCCTATCCTATGAGTGCCATAGGTGGAATTTTTAATCCCTATCCGGATATTTTGCCATCGCTTGGAGCAAGAACTTCGTTCAGATTCAAACAGGGATGGGTGATGGGTGCTGAGGTTACATATAAGACAGTCTCTATGACCGCAAATGCAAGGGTGGAGAATCAGATGATGCTCTCAGGAAATGGCGATACAAAACAGTATTTCTCCGGAACAGCTTTTCTTAGCAGCAGTTTCACTCAGTTAGAGGTTCCTCTGTATGTAAAATATATGATTGGTAAGAAAGGTATTCACAGAGCCTTGCTTGGTGGATACTGGTCTTATATTCTGGAGGGTAGATTTTCAACGGAAGCAAGAAAGGGGTATATAGGATCAGAACCTGACAGAGCCGATAACATTGTTGACCCGGACTATCCAATTCTTATGGATTTTTCACAGGCACTCGGTGACTGGGATGCCGGTATATTAATTGGATATGAGCTTGGAATAAATGAGAGGCTCAATATGGGAATCAGAGTTATGACAGGACTCAGAGATATATTTGGAGGGTCTACCCCTTTTGAGTACAGTATGATTCATTTAAGAGGGACCATTGTAGTAAGCTATAATATCTTTGAAACAAAGAGGTAGCTTTTCAGCTAGTAACTCGAAGATATCTGATAAATCAGGTGAAAGAGGAATTTTGTTCTGTTTGACATTACAGGATAATTAATAAAGTAATGATCATCTGTAGTCTTGTAAGTATGCATATGTATTCCCGAAGTAACCAGAACGGAGGGGATTCCCTTTTTGGAAAAAGAGTACTGATCAGAGGTTTTAAAGAATAGTTCAGCAAAGGCGGGACTTCCGTAAAATGTGAAATCGGGCTCAATCATATTCCCGGAATCTCTTCTTGCATTTGATGCCTTGGCTCTTGCCATCTCTCTTCCCTTTTTGTCACCTACTATAAGAATGTAGTTTTCAGCTGATCCCGGTGGGGCAAAAGTAGTCCCTATCTGATCAATATTAAGGTTGAAAAGTATTTTAGATGGATGAACGGGCAGGTTTTTTATAAACTCTTCTGAACCGGCCATATTATTCTCTTTTCCGTCCAGCATAAGAAATATAATATTGTGCCTCAGATGAACAGGGCTGTTTCTCAGCTGATAGAAGAGATTTGCCAGAGTTACCATAACAGTTACACCGGAGGCGTTGTCGTCTGCACCATTGTATATTTTACCGCCAAGTTTGCCCAGATGGTCGTAGTGGGCAGATACAACAATATATTTATCGGAATAGCCATTAGCTAGAACAACACCAGCAAGATTTCTTCCTGTTAACTCCCCCATTTTAAAACTGCGGATGAATGTCTGTGAGTAGAAGGGAATCATCTCCCAGGAGGCAAAGAGTCTGGAGACAGTAGCCAGAGACATTAATGCTCCGTTACTGTTTGAGGCTCTCCCCTCCATAACATCATCTGCAAAAAAAGAGAGCAGATTTTTTTGTCTCTCTTCACTAACCGATGCTGCAATCCTCTCTATATCTCTGAATTGTCCCAGTGAAACAGTAAAAGTAAGGAGCGTAAAGGTGGCGGTAAATATGGAACGCCTCAGGAAATAGTTCATCTATTATTATTTATATTTGCAAAAATAACTCATTTTAATGAAAAAAGTTCTGAGATTCATTTTTGTCTATCTTCCACTCTCCTTTTTTCTTCTATCGCTGTCACTGATAGTGATTTTAAAATGGGTACCTGTATATGTGACTCCACTTATGATAGTGAGAAGTTTTCAGTTTATTGACAAAGAGGATTTCAAAACAGTTAAAAGGTGGAGGAGTCTGGATAAGATTTCAGACAATATGGCAATGGCTGTTATGGCATCTGAGGATACTCGCTTTCTTGAGCATAAGGGGTTTGACTGGACAGAAATTGACAATGCACTTGAAGCCAGTAAAAGAGGTAAAAGGCTGAGGGGTGCAAGCACTATAAGCCAGCAAACTGCAAAAAATGTCTTTTTATTTCCATCCAGATCCTGGATAAGAAAGGGATTTGAGGCATATTTTACACTTGGTATTGAGTTGATTTGGGGTAAAAAGAGGATAATGGAGGTATATCTGAATGTTGCAGAGATGGGCCCGGGAATTTATGGTGCCGAGGCTGCGGCACGGGAGTTGTTTGGAAAGAGTGCAGCGAAACTGACATCCAGGGAGAGTGCTCTGATTGCCGGAGCTCTTCCGAATCCTCTTAAAAGGAGGGCGGACAGACCATCGGCCTACCACAACTCAAGAGCAGGTGCCATTCAACGGATGATGGGTATGATTGCCAGACCGGAGTGGCTAAATGATAACAAACCAAAAAAGGTTAAACTGAAAAAATGAAAAAAACAGCACCAGGTAAAATATTATACATTGCTCTTCTTGCAGTAACTCTTTTTGTATCCGGAAATGCCATCGGACAATATGATAAACAGCAATTTTTCTACAGAGGAAGGCAGTTTTTGATTGAGGGCAAATATGTTCAGGCAATTGAGAACTTCAATATCTTATCTCAGCTTGATACAACTCTTTATGAATCATATTTTTTCAGAGGTATAGCAAAATACAATCTTGGAGATTTTCTGGGAGCACAAATTGATTTTGACAGGACTTTAACAATTAACCCTCTCTATACTCCTGCATATCACTACAGGGCTATAACCCTGAGCAGAACGGGTAAATATGATTTGGCACTTAAGGACCTGGAGGAGGCAGTTGATCTCAGACCGGGATATACAGGCCTCTACTTTAGCAGAGGGGTTACCTATTTTCTCTCCCAACAGTTTGAGAAGGCAGTTGAGGATTTTAACAGATTTATAAGGTATGAACCAAAAGTTACGGATGCCTATTTAAACAGGGGGGCCTCATATCTCTTTCTTGGGGATACCACCAAAGCGTTGAATGATTATCAGACTGCAATCTCTTTAAACAGATTTGAACCGGAAGGATATATAAGAAGGTCTCGGATTTATGTTCTCCAGAATGAGATTGAGAAGGCTCTTCAGGATCTGGATCAGGCTATAAAGTTAGATTCTTTAAATGCATTTGCCTATTTCAACAGAGCACTTGTGAGGTACAATGCCAAAGATATTATGGGAGCACTGGGAGATCTTGAGAGAGTTCTCAGGGAGGATCCGGGTAACTCTCTTACTCTCTATAACAGGGCTCTTATAAGGTCACAGATTGGGGATTATAATAATGCACTGGAGGATTACGACAGGGTTCTCTCAATTAACCCAAATAATGTTCTTGCGTATTACAACAGAGCTACACTTTTTGTACAGCTGGGCAGATACAGAGATGCAATGGATGATTACTCCCAGGCAATTAACCTCTATCCCGATTTTGCAAATGCATATATAAACCGCTCATATGTAAAGAATCAGCTTGGTCAGTTTAACTCAGCAAAAAGTGACTATGAAATAGCCCAAAAGAAGATTAGGGATTACAAATCCAGGGTAGGAGACACAACATTGGCTCACACACTTGCAGATACAACACGAAAATTTGACAGATTACTGGCACTTGATGCTGATTTTGCAAAGAGGGATTTTAATAATGAGTTGCTTCAATACAGAGATGTCGATATCAGACTTAAACCGCTGTTTAAATTCCGGGCTGCTCCTGAGGCAAAACTGTTAATGGCTCTTGAGAATAGATTTGACTCTCCGGAAATGGAACAGTTCAAACGCTCATTACCTGTTCCGGTTGAGCTTACAACCTCCCAGCCTGAGATATCTCAGAAAACAATTGATGAGATGAGGAGACTGACAGAGGCAAAGCTAAAGGAGAAGACTGAGGGGAGGGCTCTCTTCACAAAAGCTCTCATAGAAGCGGGGAGCAAACAGTTCAACACTGCCCTTGACTGTTATAACAGAGCAATTGGGCTGGAGCCTGATGAAACTTTCTACTACATTAACAGAGGTGCACTCCAGAGTGAGATGATTGATTTTATATCCTCAATTGAGAGCAATGTACAGGTCCTTACATTGGATAACTCATCAGCAACTAGGGCAAAAGTTCAGGATCAGGCAACAAGAAGTTACGATTATACCCCTGCAATACACGATATGAAGAAGGCGGCAGCCCTCTCACCAGGATTTCCTTACATCTATTATAATCTTGGAAATCTCTATTGTATGTCAAGCGACATCCCTGAATCCATAGTCCAGTATACAAAAGCTATTGAACTATACCCCGGTTTTGGAGAGGCATACTATAACAGAGGTTTAGTTCTTATTTATTTAAGAGATAAGGAGAAAGGCTGTATTGATCTGAGCAAAGCCGGCGAGCTAGGCGTCAAAGAGGCCTATCCGGTAATATCAAAATATTGTGTTAAAGAGCAACAGTAAGTAGTGGTACTATTTTCTCAGTCTGTCTGCAGCTCTTACCATAGCTTCATCTCTTGCTATGTATCTGAATGCCATCCATGAGAGAATAGCAGCAACTATTGGAAATACTGCCGGTGTAGTAAATGCCGAGCCTTCCGGCCTTACAATGAAGAGGTAGACAATCCAGGCCTGATATCCAATTAAAATAATTGCGTTAAGCAGAGTTAGTCTCATTTGAATAACTCTCTTTTTATAGAGGAATATTGATACAAGAGCAATAGCTGTTGTTATTGCATTGAATACAAGTAGCGGCATAATCTGAATAAGTTTAACTGACTCCACCTGAGATTTGGCTATTGTTACGAAAAAGAGTGAAGAGAGCAGAGCCGCTGCACCAAGAAGAAATAGTGTCTGTATTCTTTGTATCATAGATTGGTATTTTTCACAAAAGTATAAAATAAAGCTTATTTTTGTAGTTTAAAGCTATCAAATATGAATCAAATACCATCGTCTGAACTAATAATAAATAGTGACGGATCTGTATTTCATCTTCACATAAGGCCTGAAGAGCTGGCAGATACAGTAATTCTTGTAGGCGATCCCGGAAGAGTAGAGCTGGTTGCATCATACTTTGAATCGAGGGAATTTTCCAGGGCATCAAGAGAGTTTGTTACAGTAACAGGAAGGTATAACGGAAAGAGAATTACAGTTCTCTCAACCGGAATTGGTACTGATAATATTGATATTGTCGTTAATGAGCTGGATGCGCTCGCAAATATTGATTTTGAAACCAGAACTCCTAAAAAAGAGCACAAAAGATTGAGGATTCTCAGAATAGGCACCTCTGGTGCAATTCAACCTGATATTCCACTTGGATCATTTGTCCTTTCACATATATCTGTAGGGTGTGATGGCCTTCTAAACTGGTATCAATCAAGAGATTCAATATCAGATCTGGATATGGAAAGAGCCTTTATGGAGCATACTTCATGGCCTGATAATCTTCCCCATCCATATTTTGCAAATGCATCAGATTCTATTATCTCTCTTCTTGAGGATGTAACAATAAAGGGGGTGACAATTTCCGCATCAGGGTTTTATGGCCCTCAGGGCAGGGTTTTAAGGCTCCCTCTTGCAATGCCTGATATGGTCCATAAATTTGAAACCTTTAATTACAAGGGTAATAAAATTACCAATTTTGAGATGGAGGGTTCTGCAATAGCCGGACTATCAGGACTACTTGGTCATGACGCAGCAACTGTATGCTGTATAATAGCAAACAGGCACCTTCATGAAAGCCAGCCTGACTATAAACCATATGTAAAGAGGCTTATTGAAACAGCACTGGAAAGGTTAGCGAAATGATAAAAGAATCTCTTCTGGTATCACTTTTAACACTTCTGGACGACTCGGACCAGAGCGTTAAGGTGGCCGCCTGGGATAAATTACTGGAGTTGGGTGATACAGCTGCAGAAGAGATGGAGCAACTACTCCCGGAACTAAGCGCTAATTTTGACAAGGGTTATCTTGATTCTCTTTTATTAGAGCTAAAGTTAGAGATTGTTCTCAGGAGGTTAAAGAACTATCTTGATAATCCCGACCCTCTTTTGCTGGACGGCCTTCTCCTTGTATCAAATGCACTTGATCTCAATCTTGATAAAGTAAAGTATCTTACTATTGTACAGGATATTGCAGATGAAATTCTTCTTGAAATTAGCGATAACAGAACTGCAATTGAGAATATGGAGATATTTAACTATATATTCTTCAGGAGGATTGGATTCAAGCACGAGGATGATACAGTAACCATTAAAGAGAATGCTTTAATTACAAAAGTACTTGAGAGTAAGAAGGGGAATATTTTTACAATTCCAATTTGTTATTTTATTCTTGCACGACAATCAGGCTTACCGGTGTACCCTGTAATAGCCGGAAAATCATTTACTCCTGCCTATCTCAACAGTGATGATAAGCCAATTTTTTATATAAACATATATAAAAACGGCATTATATTTTCTAAAGAGTTAACTGAGCCGGAAAATCCATCGAGAGTGGGAGTTGATAAGGCTTTGGTATCAATATATGCAGACCATTTGAACTATCTTTTTAAGTCAATAAATGACAAAGAGAGCTCAGATATTATGGAGAGAGTTTTAGAATGCTTTGGTAATTTGAGGTATATAAACTGAAACCTCCGTAATCAAAAAGATTACAGAGGCGCTTCATAGTTTAGTTTTAGGTCAAGTAATGAATTACTTACTTGTAACAAATATAATCAATATTTTGAAAATAAACCTTTTTATAGCAAAATCTTTGAACGCAGGGGGGAAAGATAATCTTCCCGGAAAGAGAAATTCACTTATTGCAGCTTTATCAATTGCTGTAAGTATGGTAGTGATGATTGTCGCTATCTCAATATCAGATGGGTTTTCAAAGGAGATTGGAGATAAGGTTACAGGATTTACCGGAAATTTAGTGGTTAAAGTTCCGGGTGAAGAGCCCACAAATAATATTTATCCGCTTACCGTAACCGATGCTAAAATAGATTCTTTGAGCCGGTTAGCCGGGGTAAATCTTGTTCAGGGGATTGCATACTCTTCTGGTGTGGTCAAGTATAATGACCAGATTGAGGGAGTTATGATAAAAGGTGTGTCAAAAAATTATAACTGGAGTTTTGTAAAAAATCATCTGACTGACCAAAGTTTAACTTTATGGAGAGATTCTCTTGGTTCAGAAGAGATTGTGATTTCTGTAAGGTTGGCTGCCAAGCTTAATCTAAAAATAGGAGAGAGGCCTTTCTTTTACTTTATTGGAGAGAGTATTAAAGTTAGAAGATTTAGTGTTGCCGGTATTTTTGACGCAAGACTTGAAGAGGTTGATAAAGGATTGATATTTTGTAATATTGAAAATACAAGAGGTGTGCTTGGTTGGGATAATAATCAATACAGTTCACTGGAGATTCTTGCTAACGGTAAAATTATTAAAGAGGAGGTTGAAAAAATGTTTAATGATGCCGATGTTGCATCACCTGATGAACTTTTCCCCCATCTCTTTGACTGGCTCACTCTTCTTGATTTTAATGTAATGATTGTGATTATCCTGATGATGGTAGTTGCAGGATTTAATATGATCTCAGGATTGCTTATTATTCTTTTCGAGAAGATATCAATGATTGGGCTGCTAAAATCTCTGGGTATGAGGGATTCTTCAATACACAAAATATTTCTTTACAGGGCAATATCAATTGTATTGAAGGGAATTATCGCCGGTAATCTCTTTGCCCTGGGTCTTCTTTTAATACAAAAAGTATTCAAAGTAATATCCCTTGACCCTGATAATTACTTTGTGACACATATACCTGTTGATATTAATTTTCTTAAGATTCTGATACTTGATTTAGCTGCTCTTGCAGTTATAACAGTGATACTCTATATACCATCTTCATTCATTTCAGGGATGGAGCCAGATAAGAGTCTCAGGCAGAAGTAATTTATTTTTTAACCAGTACAGAGTATGTGCTGTATCTTTCAAGAATTTCATCAACAAAACGGATTGTCTCAGTTCCTTTGAATTGACCCAACCTTAGAATATTCGCAGGAAGATTCTCCCTTTTACGCATTTGAGGAATAACACCCTTAAGAGACTCCCAGTCATTTTGATTTTCACCAAGATGCTCTGCCACTCTTCTGATATCATCAACTCGTCCCTCTCCGGCATTGTAGGCAGCAAGAACAAGTTTAATTTTGTTAATAGAATCAATTTCAGGTGAATAATAAAGTTTTTGCAGCCTTTTAATTAACATTGTGCCGGCCTTTACATTTTGTTCAGGGTCAAATATATCATCAATTCCAAATTGCCTTGCAGTAGCATTCTTAATCTGCATAAGACCATGAGCACCTCTCACTGAGCTTGTGTTCATAGAGAACTTACTCTCCTGAAAAATCAGTGAAGCAAGTAATCTCCAGTCCCAGCCAATGGTTTTTGAATATTTTTTTATAATATCATCGTATGGGGAGAGGTGGTTTGTTGGAGAGGTTAGGGCATAAGCATTCCGTCTGTAGGGTCTCAGGTATCTGGAGACAAGGGCAGAGTAATCTTTGCTCTGTTTGAAAAAGGTAAGCCAGTAGTTCAATTGCTGAAGAAGCTGTATATTGCTTTTGTTTACTACCCAGGCGTGTCCTGCCTCATTAACATCAACACTGGAGATTAGATTGTCTGAGTACTCTTCAGGAATAATCTCTGTCTCTGCCTGAATTACCAGTATATCAGTTCTGCCATCCATAAGCTCCTCCCACATATTTGATTTATCCTGTGGTTTAAGCCTTAAATGACATCTTTGAGAAAGGGAGAATTTTTTTAAAAGATCGTGGTGAAAACCTGTAGGATGTCCCTGCTTGATATAAATACCACCATCAACAGCAATTCGAACACATAGAGTGTCGCCTTCAAGAAAGAAGGAAGAGGAACTCTCTTCTCTTATATTTCTGTTTCCCGCAATAATTAATAATAACCCAAGAAAAAGTATTACTGCAATGAATCGTATGATTCTTCCCATAGCTGCTATATCACTATTTCACATAGAATGGCCAGTTGATCCCAATTTGTATCGTCCTGCGTGGCATAGTATAGTGATGAGCCGAGAAGTAGTCGCCGGTAGGCCAGCCTTGAGCGGTATTCAGATATTTTATAAATATTGTTGCCTTTTTCCACTGGACATTTGCAAAAACATCTATATAAGGAACGCTTCCTATCTCTCTTTCATCTTGTATATGGAACTGGCCTGTGGCCGGGTTGTACGCAGGGGCGTAGTATTTGGTATGATATGTTACATCTGCTCCCAGCTGCATTGTCATTACATTTTTGACAATATTGAACTGAAAGAAGTACCTCAGGTTTGCACTGAGAAGAGGTAACGGAACAACAGTTGCATCAGATGTCAACTGCAGAAGGAATCTGTTGTGAAAATGAAAACTACTGAGTCTGAAATTATAATTTAGAGAGGCAGCCATCACATTTAAAATTCCTAAGTGCTGTTTTATCTCTCCCTTTTTATCGTAATAAATTAAATTGTCTGTCAGTGAGTAACCAAAGGATGCGCTTAAATTAGCAACTGGAATTTCCATGAATGCCTCAATTCTCGTCTCTGTGGTTTTCCCAAATTCATTATCCCATTTGAAGTGATTCGAGTAAAAATATCTCTGTAACGGCTCGGGACTTTTGTTCTCAAACTTAAATTTTGCATCCAGGTGAATGCCCTCTTTAAACGGGAATAAAGATAGTTTAGCATTTGCATCAACTCCAATATCACCTGCCTCATAACCGGTTAATCCAATCTTTGCCAAACCGTCCCATTTGAAATATTTTCTAAAAACTCCTGATGCACCAAAGTATGCATAGGTATTATTGTAACGATCCATTTTAACGCCAAGCGAATCAAATTCAGGCCTGTAGTTAAAATAGGAGAGGTACTTATGGCCAACTCCCCCCTCAAGGTTAGATACAATAGAACTTTGTGAAAAAGGCTGAATTCTGAGAAAGACACGGTTCTCAATTTTATTAAGCCTTACCGAGTCATAGCTCTCAACAGGGTCAATAAAAAATTTTTCGTTGTAATAGGCGACACCTTTAGTGTCAGAGGGATCAATCTTATCTGTGTATAGTTTATAATAAGTAGCAAATTCAAATGAGTGTCCGATATAAGCTGCAGTTCCCTCCTCAATTTTTGAATCTTTCCCTTTAGAGAATTTTATAGGAAAACCATAGGATTGTGTAAGAAATATTGAGTTTCTTTTTAGCCTGTTGTGAGCAGTATTCAAATTGTATGGAATTTCCCTTGGCTCAACAAGAGTGTCAAGAACAAGTCTGTCGTCAACTATACCCCCATTTTCATCCCTCTTAACAGATTGAAATATATATCCGCCGTGCATTACATATCTTTTGCCCAAATAGTTGGATGTTAGGGAGAAGGTTCTGTTATCTGTTGCCTCCTTAGTAAGTATTCCCTTGCCTCCCCATCTGTCGTAAAGGATTGTAATATTCATTGAGGGTGAGATATTCTGTGTGGACAAAACATGAACATTGCTCTCCTCTTTTACCCGCTCAGCAAAAAGCGTCCCTCTGTATCCAAATTCTGTGTGTGGAGTCTTTACATTGTAAAAGGGATGACTCTCCTTTGTAAAGCTGTACATGATATAGGGATCGAAAGGGGTGAAATCTCTCACCTCCTCTCTTAGAAAATAGTTTCTGTACCTTGAAGCAGAACCGGAGACACCAAGATACTCAGCACCAACATCTCGCTTCATGAAAGGGAGAAAATGGTAGTTGTAGTCAGCGGTAGTATCCTGCTTTAGCATCTTATTGATCCTGTTCAGGTAACTATCGTGATTCCACAGTATTATTTTTTTAAATTTCAGCGAATCCGGAATAAAATAACTCTCCAGGTACATTGGTTTTGCATCCCGGATACTATCCTTAACTGCCTGGATTGAATCCTTTTGGGCTCGTGTTAATTTTGTTTGCAAAGAGTCATTAACCTCTCTGTTTTGAGCAGGTGCATAACTGAAAGTGAGCAGAGCAGCCAATAAGGCTGCAATGCTCACTGTCACCATAGATATATTGTATGTTCTTTTAGCCATATTACGGTGCAAACATACAAAAAAATGAGTTAATGTTACTGAGGTACTAGATTCCTGCTACTCTCTCTTTGTAAGTTGCAAGGCAGGCATCAAGTCTGTCGTGTGCAGTATTGTCACCAGGAATGTTGTGTGAAGGGTGTATGTAAAGCTTAACACCTCTCTCTGCAAGTATCTCGGCAACAGTTGTTACAGTCATCCAGACAAGAGTTATAAATGCCATTGTTGAAACAGGTCCAACTTTATCGTAGTGATTTTTGAGTGGAACACTTGCATCAACAAGTGGTGCGCAAGAATCAACTACAATGTCTGCTAATTCAAAAAGAGTCTTGCCGCAAGAGTGTCTTGTCTTTTTGCCTACAGACTCTTTAGCAGAACCAAAGACAATAACCTTCATGCCAAGTTCTTTAGCTTTGAGTGCAACATCAATATTTACATTATTTATTCCGGTATGTGAAAAGATCCACATTGTATCCCTGTTGTCAAAGTTGTATGACTTCATAATAGCGTTGCCATAACCCTCAGCCCTCTCAAGGAAGAGAAACTGATGGACACCCATCTCTCCTGTTATTCTTGTGAAGAAGGTGAGTGGCAATTCAACTATTGGGTGAAACCCTACAAAGCCTCCGATGCGGGGGTACATCTCCTCAACCGGAATAGTCGCGTGGCCACATCCAAATGTGTGGACCCACCGGCCAGCCTCAATACTGTCTGCCATGACTGTGGCAGCCTTTTTAATGTTCTCTAGCTGTGACTCTTCAATTGAGCTCATTACGGCTCTGGCGTTGTTTAACCATTCTAATGCTAACATGTTCTAATTTTTTGATTTGGAATATTTTGTGTTAATAAAGTATATTATAATAACTGCAAAAGCGCAAAAGGCTATCATACCCGGAAGAGCTTTAAGTTCAAGAGCTCCCACAAGCAGATTGATAATTGTATTTCCCAGAAGAGCAATCGAGAGGGCAATACTTAAAGCTGTTCCGGATACAGCCTTGTACTTTTCGCCAATCTCCCCTATAACAACCGGGAATGTAGAGGCGAGGCCCAGGCCAATTAGGAATGTTCCTGTAATTGCTGTACCTGAACTCTCGGCACCACCTAATATAAAAGCACCAATTGCGGCAATTACCATACTGATGTACAGGATAATCCGTCTGTGAATAAATCTTAGCAACAGGCTTAGAAGAACTCTTCCTGCTCCTATACCAAAAACAACAAAACTAAGTGCATATAGAGCATTCTCTTTTGAGAACTCTTTAATCTGCTCAAGGAAATTTGGAGTCCACGAACTGCTGATTCCCTCCACACCACTCTGGAAAAACAGAATGAATGAGAGCAGTAAAAGGGTAGGCTCTTTTATTAGTTTGCCGATTTTCACTGCCGGTCCACCCTCTTTGAATTTGCCCTCCGGAAAGCTCACAAACAGGTAGGCTAAAGCAGATAGGGTCATAATCACTCCTGCTCCGGCCACAATAGGTACATAAGAGTAGCTTTTACTCAACCAGGCATAAATGAGAGGTATTGTTATTGCTCCAACAGTATAGAAGATACCCAGGATACTAAGGTTAGATGGCCTTGTTTTATCAGTTGATGCATCTGAAACCAGAGCGTTTGAAAGACCGTTGAGGACTCCGCCTCCAAAACCAATCACAAAAATTGCTAACCTTACCATAGAGACAGATTCTGCAAAGGCAAGCATCTCCATCCCCAAAACGGTTAGTAAAGTTGATGCAATAATGAGCATCTTATATCCGTATCTGTCAATAATCGGCCCAAAAACCAGAGAACCAAGCATTATTCCAAAGGGGAGAAGGCTTGCAACAGTTGATGCATTTGCTGTTGAAAGGGAGAATCTCTCAGTAAGTGAAGGGAGTACCGTTCCTAAGATAACGAATGCCATTCCAAAGAAGGCCATTCCTGCAAAACCGGCTGCAAGAACAGCGGCATTTGATCTACTCTTTTCCATTTTTTATAGCTATTGCGCCAGCTCCATAGAGACCGGCATCGTTTGGTAATTGCGTTGCTTTAAAAGTACACTGCCTTATTGCAATAGGCTGAGCCCATTTTATTGCCTCGGCATATATTCTGTCAATAAACCTGGTGGCAGGTCCAAAAAGCCCCCCGCCAAAGATAACCATCTGAGGGTTGAATAGGCTTACAAAATTTGCAGCAGCCATTCCCCACATCTCAATTGCCTGATCAATAATTTTCACGGCTAAAGGGTCGCCCTGGTCATATCTCTCAAAAACATCATGAGAGGTTATCTTTCCCGGGTAAACTTTGCCCGCCTGCATTGCAATTCCCGTGCCTGATGCGTGGCTCTCAAAACATCCGCAGCCATCCCACTCCTTATTATAGGGAGGTTTAAGTGCCATCCATCCGGTTGCCCCCACAATATCTGATGCTCCGTGAAGAACCCTTCCGTCTATTAGTATTCCGGCACCAATTCCCGTTCCCGCAGCAATAAATATTGCATTATCACAACCCTTTGCGGCTCCCAGACTCACCTCTCCAAGAATATAGGCTGTTCTGTCACTCTCAATTGTAATCTTTGAGTTGGGAAAATTCAATAAAAGCTCTTTTCTAAGAGGGTACTCTTCCCAGCCGGGAATATTCGGACACCATACTTTCCCACTCTTTGAGTAGGAGATTCCCGGAACACAAACACCAACAGAGATCTCATCTCCCGGGTTGAGACCGGCCTTCTCAAGTATTACCCTGCATACATCACAAATCAGCTTACCAACCTCCTCACCACCCTTTCCCTCAAGCAGTACCGTTTCACGCATCAATATTGAATTATTTTCATGAAAAAGGGCACCAGATATTTTTGTGCCCCCAAGGTCTATGCCAATATAGATCATCTTATATTATGGTTACATTTTTATAATGAGATAACTCTTTAAGTATCTTTTCGTGTCCCTCCCTCTCAACATAAGCCAGAGCATCAGAAATAAGATATACCCGTCTGCCTGAATCAGCAAGATCTCTTACTGTTGCGTTAATGCAAAATTCTGTAGCAATTCCGCATACATAAACATCGCCATCTCCCTGATCTGCAGCGTGCATTTTAATATAGTTGTCAAGTGTTCCGTTTACTGAATTTACAGCTTCATATCCGGAGTATTGCTCTTTTAGAGGATCCTCTCCCTTAAGAAACAAGTTCCCCCTCTGAGGTCTTGAATTTTTATTTAATATTTCTGAGTAAAAACTATCATGAACAGATCCTCCTCTTGTTCCCTGAACACAATGGGGAGGCCATACTCCTCCAAATTCAGTGAATGATGAGTGATTTGAAGGGTGGTGGTCACATATATAGGCAACAACCATATCATCGTGTTTATTAATGAACTTTACAGCCTCCTTTACAGCACTCTCTGAATTAAGACATGCCAGTGTACCATCAATAAAATCGTAGAGCATATCTACAACAACTATTACCGGAACTGCTTTTTCACTCTTCATTGAAGTTCTTAATCTCGTTAATAAGTGATTCAATTAAACCATTTTTAAGATCATAAAGCTCATCAGAGATATCAACCTTATAAAAGTGAGGATTGATAAGTCTGGTCTGCGTTTCATTCAAACATTGAAGGTTGCTAAGGTAGTAATTTCTCCGTTCTGCAACAGGCTTCCCTTTGATAATTATTTCTCCTCCCTGCATAACAGGATTTTGCAATGTTTTATATGTATACGACCCTGCTCTGATGGATGTAATTTTAGTGTCGTCAAACTCATCTCTAAGGGTAAACTCCTCACCATTCTCAATTTTCTGAGAGGTAGCATCCCCTCTGAGGCAGGTAATATCTCCCTTAAAATGTCCATTACTTATAATCCTGTATGTAATCTGAAAACCCGGATTAATAGCTTTGCTCTTATCTTCAGATCTTTTCAGAACACCTGTCCCATCAATCTCTACAAGTTTATAAACATTTCCAAAGCATGGATTGTGTTTACTTGTTGCAATGGCGTCTCCGACTCCGTAAGAGTCAATCATTGCACCCTGTCTCTCAATCTCGGCAATAATGTACTCGTCAAGAGAATTTGTGGCAAAAATCCTGCATTTTCTAAGCCCTGCATCATCAAGCATCTCTCTAGTCTTAATTGACAAGTAGGTTAAGTCCCCGCTATCCAGTCTTATTCCAAAACTTGCCGGATAGCTGTCATCAACACCATTTTGTTTGAACGCTTTAATTGCGTTCTTCACTCCGCATCTAAGGGTGTCGTATGTGTCAACAAGCAGAATCAGAGGCTCTCCAAAGTGAGTCTTAATGTAAGCGTTAAAGGCTTCAAGTTCCCCAGCAATGGTACACCCAAATGCAGTAATAAAGCTGTGTGCCATTGTTCCGGTAACAGGAACTCCAAACTTTTGCGATGTAAGAATATTTGAGGTACTAGAGCAGCCGCCTATATACGCAGCTTTTGCTCCGTAAATAGCTGCCCAGGGACCATGTGCTCTTCTGGAGCCAAATTCACTAACAGGTTTTGATGTACTTCTTGTAACTCTCGAGGCCTTAGTGGCAATTGCCATTTGATGATTCATAATGGTAAGAAGAGGAGTCTCAAGAACTTGTGCCTCAATAAGCGGCCCCTCTACTGTAATAACAGGCTGTGTGGGAAAGGCAATCTCACCCTCCTCCATTGCATATATGTTTCCTGTAAATTTCATATTTGCAAGGTATTTTCTGTATGAAGAGTACTCCTCTCCCGGCAGAAATTTTTCAAAAAACGACTCCTCCTGACCTCCAAGAGCTTTAACCATTTCAATTGCCTGCTCAACTCCGCTTACAACAGCCCAGTTATTTTTATCAGGTGCGCTTCTGTAGAATAGGTTGAAAACGGCCCTTTTGTTCTCAAGACCAAGGTCATGAAATGTTTTGCCCATTGTATACTGATACTTATCTGAGCAGTATGATGTTTCAAGAATGTGCATGGAATTTACCCCTTCATTGTAGAGAGTACAAGGCTCCACTCATCTGTTAGTTGTACAAAAAGGTGAGGGAGCATCTCCCCTTTGTGCTCTGTGTGGGGATTACCCCACTCCCTGGCAGTCATTTCAATGGCTTTAGCTATATTGCCAAGCCTGTTGAAACATATATTGTATGCAGAGCCTTTAATTGAATGAGATGCAAATCTTAGAGTTTCAAGAGATTCCTGAGGAAGATTGCCTCCAGAGTTATATCTCTCTACAACCTCAGCTATTGAACTAATGTAATCCGGGACCTGACCCCTTACACTCTCGAACAACAACTCAACTACCTCTAAATCTGAATCAATCTTTTCAAGAAGTTCCTCTCTGTTGAAGTGGGTATCGTCAATAATAACCGGATTACTCTCCATAATTGTTATTTATCTAAGTTAGATGATGAGAATTGTGCCTCACTCATTTGTGACTGTGCCTTAAACTTATCTGTCTTTAAAACAGATTTTCGGCCGTTCTGTTCGTTTTTCATCTCCATTTCGTAATAGAAATAGTTTCCGCCTTCAACAGGCCTGTAATCTCCAATGATTTGAGTCTTTAACAGTTTGTTCTTTAGATCGTAATATTCTATCTTGTAGCAGAGGAAATTATCTTTATCAATATAAGAGACCTTCTTTGAGAATCCATTTGACTGGGCAGCCTCTGTAGAAACAGGCGTAGCCTCAATAACATGGCAAGCTTTACCATTTATATTCTCAGATGAGATTATTTTATAATCAAAATCATCAATGTTTGGCTTACTCATATCTGCATTTGTAAACTCTGAACCCATGAAATTCTTTCCCTTTTCATTACTTACAACCCTTCTTGTTTTCTTAAGAGCAGGCATATAGATCCACATCTCATCTGCACGATCTTCATAATCAAAAATCAGGATAGAGGTGCCTTTAACATCTGCAGGATCTGTAAATTTCATCATCATTTTGGTAACATCTCCAAATTTTTTGCTGGCCATGTTAAGAGTTCTGCTTCTTGTATTACCCTTTGCATCCATAATTTTAAGAGTAGTGGTCATCTCCATCGAGCCAAGAGCAATTGCATCAGCAGATTTTCTGCTAATATCCTTAGGATTCTGGGCTGTAACAGTGCAGCTTATTAATATAGTGATAATGAGAGTATTCAGCTTGTAATTAAATGATTTCATGTTTTTTGCCGTTTTTAAGAAATGTTGGTTTAAAAATAATACAAATTGCCGGAACCAGCAATAATGATGAGACCAGACAAAAGAGAAGAGAGAGAATTATGAGCAGTGCAAAAGATTTGATAATAGGGAATGATGAGAAAAACAGAATTGAGAATCCCAGCATAACCGAAAGTGCGTTAATTGTTATTCCTCTGCCCGCTGTTTTCAGAGCAGTAACAGCAGCCTCTCTGTAATCTCTTCCTGAGGATATCTCACTCTTCATCCTCCAGAACATATGAATCGTAAAGTCCACTCCCAGACCGATAGATACAGATGAGAGCAGTGCTGTAACAATATCCAGCTTTATTCCGCTCCACCCCATAAATCCAAATGTGCACAGGACTGCAAATACCAACGGTAATGAGCCAAGTAAACCTGCTGATATACTTTTGAAAATAATTGCCAGAAGTAAAAATATTGCAATAAATGCAAAAAGAAGAGAGTAGTATTGACCTTTGACTATTGATTCACTCATCTCCTTTTCAACCAGAGAGTAGCCACCAACCAGAGTCAGAGAGGGATCATTACCCAGAATATTATTTACAGATTCAATAATCCTCTCAAGATCCTTCATACCTGTTGCATTGAACTGAATTGTCACAGCAGCCCTGGTGTAGTCAAAATCAACAAACTGATCAAAATCAGCAGGATCACCGCTCATTGAATAAAACTCAATATACTGAGCAACAGCGTCTCTTTCATCAGGAATTTTATTGTAACCCGGATCTGAAGGGTCATTAAGTGCTGTACTCATCTTTTTGATAATTTTTGCGATAGATGTTGCACTGCCTATTCCCTCTACCTCAGAGAGCTCCTTCTCGTATCCCTCCATTCTCTTGAGAAGTTCAGGGTCCTTTATGTCACCTTCAAAAACAGCAGTCATAAGCTTGCTGCCTCCAAACTCCCTGTTTGCAATCTCAATACTTTTATTGAAAGGGTGTTTTGCAGGGAGAATATTATTGAAATCAGAGGCCACTCTCA